>CADAGA010000112.1 GCA_902787275.1 Oscillospiraceae bacterium
CCTAATGGGAACTCGTCGTGATCCTCGTGGCCGTCATCGTTCTCTTCCAGAAATCTTCCGTGGATGCCCAAGGCGCCGCCCTTGGCGATCACCAACGTCTGTCCGCCCTCGGAGCCGCCACGGATCGTGATCGGGCCGTTCGTTCCGCGGTCGCCGCCGCCGATACCCGCTCCGCCGCCGGAGGTGTTGAGGTCACTGCCGCCGCCGTAGGCTTCCACGGTTCCCGCATTGATTGTGACCGCGCCGCTGTCAGGAAGGAAGTCCAGACCGATGCCGCCGCCGATGCCTGCGCACTTGATCTGCCCCTTGGCCACGACCGTGCCGCCGTTGATCGTCAGGCTCGATCCGGCAGGAACGTAGATACCCGGGCTGTATTGGTTCGCCGAGCCGTCGTAATACTGACCCTCCACGAGATAGCCGATGGCGGACAGCTTGCCGCTGCCGCCCTTCTGACACCAGATGGTCAGCGATGTACCTTGAGAGAGCCGAACGCCGTCTTTGGCATTCAGCATTGCCCCGTCGCAGAGAACGAGATTGACGTCCTCGCCCTGTATAGGGATAATGTTTCCCGTAAAAGCGCCGCGCACCACGTACCATCCGCTTTCCTCTATCACACCGTTGAACCAGACCGCAGACTCCTGAATACAGTTGATTCCATTCGCGTCGACGTAAGGGACCGGAGCGCCGTTTTCCAGACACTCGATGGAATACCGGCAAAACGTAACGTACGTGCCGGGATCCTGCGCTTCGGACTCGACAGTCGCCGTCTCGTCCACGCAGCATTCCGAAAAAGGCGCCGTGTACGTGATCTTTTCATAATTTGCCCAGTCTGTCGCCTGATAATAACAGGTGATCGTGATCGAAGCGGGCGAAGCACTGAAGGTCGCCGGAATCACTTTGACGCCCCATTCGTCGAGTCCTTCGCTGCCCACTCCGTACGCGGCAGGATCAAACACGCCGAGATCATGGCCGTCGGCGTCCTTGACAACAACCTTCATATCGTGATACTGTGCAAAGTTCGCGCCGTGCGCCTGAATTGTCAGGAGGTAGCTGCCGGCGCGCGCGCTGCCCGTACCGGCCGACCGGAGTCCCTTCCCCGGCGCCAGGGCGCTTGCTTCACGGTTCTCGGAAATGCCGGCATCACCGGCGATCGGCTGTGGGTTCTGCACTTCTTTTGCGTTTGCGGACAGCGCTGCAGCCGGCATCATGCCCAGCAGCAGGCACAGGATCAGCAAAACGGATACTGCTCTTTGACGCTTCATCATTGGCTCCTGTCTATAAAAATGGGTTTTGATCTCGTGGTTATTCCCGATCATTCTGCCTCGGCTGAGGGGTTATGCAAGGATCACGGTGCATAAACTGCGGACTTGTTGATTCCGAAGATTTTTTGAAACAGAGAACGAATCCAGTAGAGCACCTTATGTATCCGTCCGATCCACTTGTCGAACGCGCTTCTCTCGTGCGTCCTGCCGCACAGCGGGCAGCTGTTGTCCGGCGGAAGGATCAGCGCGGCCGGATCCTCGACCTTCTGCGTTCCTTCGGCGTCAGTAAACTGCGCGCCGCACCGGGTACAGGTCCAGTATTCGATATTCCCCCCGGAGGTCGCAGTGGGCTGCACCGCCTCGGTTTTCTGAAGCGCGTGCCCAAGTGCGGGCACCTCGATCGGTTCCGCCTTGCCGCACAGGATGCAGGCATCCTGCGCGATGCCCGCGGTTTCGCAGGTCGCGGCAATCGTTTCGACCGGTCCGCTCCATACGTGATCCGATACGGCGTATATGCGGAAACGGAAGGCGGCGGTGTTTGCTTTGGAGAAGCAGGTAAACACGTTGTTATAGTATTCAAGCGCCTGCTGCTTTCCGTAATAGGCTGCATTCAGGTTGACAATACAGACGAGATTATCCGTCCCGGTCTCCTCCATGTTCCAGATGCTGTAATCGTTCGGTTCCGCGTTCCAATAAAGGCGGTTGCCGGTCTTGGCGCTTGCGAGGTATTTGCCGCCGCAGATCAGGTACCAGCCGCCGGTCGTCTGCCGTGCGGTAAACACGGCGGTATCGGCACGCGGATGCAGCACGCTGCCGTGCGGGTGCGCGGCGGAAGTCTCCAGCTTGTGCTCCTCGTTGGCCTCTCGGCCTATGGTCAGACCGGATGCAGGATTCCATGCGGTGAAATGCATCCCGTCACGCAGAGCCGTTACCGGTTTCAGATCGGCAAAAACGGCAAGAGGCTGTTCGCAGACGTCACAATACTCGTTGTCATCGGCGTCGGTATGCGCGAGCGGCGCAAGCCGACGGGAATATACGTCCCCACAGACGGAGCACGAAAGCGTGAAGGCACCGTCTCCTGCGCAGGTTTCATGGCGGGACGTCTCCTTCCATGCGTGGGTGCAGCCCGCTTTGGTAGGAGTGGTCATGCCGTTCGGCGCGGTCCTGCCGAACAGTTTCCACGCCAGATCCGGATAATCGATAAAGACGTTCCGGTTGCCCTGGATCGACTGGATGCGGTCATTCTGCTCCATTTCCCAGGTGTCCACCGGGTCAAGTGCGCACCAGAGCAGCAGCGTGTCCAGACTCTCGATCACGCGCTTGCCGTTGTTCGCGCTATCGTCCTCGTCCATTGGCGGGAGGTTCTTCTCCGCCACGTCGGAATAGAGATTCGGCTGCATCCAGCGGCAATACACGTACAGCAGGATGCGCGCTACGTCGCCCTTCACGTCGTCTTTGCATTCAAACAGATCGTCCGGCTCCATCAGCCAGTAAAGCGTATTGCCGCCGATCTCACCCTCGTCAATGCCGTCGGAATACGTCCCGTCGACGTAGCCGAACATGTGGTCGGACTTCGCCATGTTGACAGACTCCGCCGAGGGGCGCAGATGGTGCAGATCCGCGCCGCCGAATTCCTGCGCGTAGGACGCACGGCTTTTCGGCCAGATGTGTTCGCGATTGAGCTTGACTTCGCCCGACGGGAAGAGATCGGAATAGAACATCACGTAGGTATTGCTGCCCGCGACGGAATCCGTCACCGCCCAGTAATACGCGAGCGAACCCTCCTGATAGCCGCTGTAGGTCGTATAGAACGTGTGCGTGTCCGCCATCAGTGCGTGCAGCGCGTCAAACAGCGCGTTGTTCCGCATCGCGGCGGCGCTGTTGGTGCTGTCTCTTGCACCGGAAAGCGCACAAAGCGCGTCGTAGCTGTGATCGCCGGAATAATACGACCGCGCCTGCGCGGAGAGCGTATGGCAGACCGTGTGACGCGTTTCGTCGTTGGCCGGCGGAAGCGGCGACGCAGCCATCGCCTCCGTTACGCCGGCGAATACGACGCTCAGACACAGCAGCACAGCCATCGCACAAGAAACAACCCGTTTCACCCGATTGTCCTTTTCTGTCAGATTTGCTTTCTTCATTCTGATTCCTCCCCGGAAAACCGCCATCGGCTTTTTCGTAATCAGCATTCGCGGTCGTGATGCTCGTATGGAACAATCCGCAAGCCTCTTTTTGCCGCGCATCAGCTCCAAACGAAAACTTATCCATATTAGATTAATTTTATCACATTACGGCACGGTTTGTAAACCCTTCAGACAGGGTTTTTGCGCATTTCGGAATACTAAAAAGAAAAAAGCATCACTCTCCCCTGTGCTTGTCTTGTAAGATGGGTTTCATAAAAAAGAAAGGCGCGACCCTTCGCGGCAAAAATGACTTGACAGAAAGAACCGTTCTTTCGTATTATAGAATCGCAAGATCAACCCGATGAAATGAGGGCATACCTATGAAAAGAATCCTGTTTTCCTTCCTCGTTGTGCTGATGACGCTTCTTCGGCCGATCTTTCCCGCGTGGAATATCGCCTATTCCCGCCTGCCGGTTTCGTTCGACGTCGAAGGCGTCAGCGACGTCTATACGCCTTCCGAAAAAGAAGGCGCAAACGTCTGCGAGTATCCCACGATCCTGCAGCTGTGCTGTCAGAAAAACGACGAAGACAACGGCAAACTGCTGGCGACGTTTGAGAAGTGGGGCAGCACCTATCCCGTGTATGAAAGCACGGACGACGCCGAAACGTGGCACTTCGTCGGCAGCGTGAAGGATCATCTGAACGAAGGGTTCTGGAACGAATGGATGCCGTTTCTCTATGAGCTGCCTGCGGACGTGGGGACGTTCGAGCGCGGGACGGTCATCCTCGCCGCGACGTCCGTATACGGACCGGGCGTTACCGACAGCACGATCACGCTGTACGCGAGCACGGATCTCGGCCGAACGTTTACCGCGTTCTGCAACGTGGATAAGGCCGGCGGCACGGATTGGGGCGTATGGGAACCGTACCTGATCTATGAGGAAGAAACCGGCAGGATTTTCTGTTTCTATTCGGACGATTCCGACCCGCGCCATTCGCAGAAGCTGGTCTATAAATACTCGACGGATCTTGTGCACTGGAGCGAGAAGAAGGAATGCGTCGCCTGCGACGACCCGGATCTGCGTCCCGGAATGCCCGTCTTGACCAGGATGGGGAACGGGCAGTACTTCATGGTCTATGAAATGGGCGGGTTCGACAGCTATACGATCTATTTCAAAACGAGCGCTTCGCTCGACGACTGGGGCGATGCCGCGGATTACGGCCGTGCCGTCTCTGCCGCAGGCAAAACGTTCGGATCGTCTCCCTACGCCGCATGGTCGCCGGTCGGCGGAAAATGCGGCACGCTCGTCGTTGCGGCCAACCATCCGGTTAAAGGAAAAAGCCGGACGGGGTGCGACCTTTTCATCAGCTTCGATTACGGAAAGACGTTCGCGCCGATCGACAATCCGATCCCGTATTCGTTCGAAAACACCGGCCGCTGCGGCTACAGCCCGTCTCTGCTTTTCTCGCAGGACGGCACGACGCTGTACTATGCGAACAATCCGCCGTGTCTGGAAACCGCATACAGGATAACAGTCGCAAAGATACGGTTGCGATGACACGACAAGGCTGTATCGGTCAGGTTCACGCGATCTGCATACAAACGAAACCGCTGCTTTTGGCAGCGGCTTTCCGGATACAAAAACGGAGCGGGGTTTGACGCCTCGCTCCGAAGTGGTTTTGGTATTCTGTTTTCCGATTCGTCGCAGGGGCGGATTTTCCGGAGGGGGATTCCGCGTGGTGCGGACGGATGCTCCGCCCCTGCCATTAAGAAGGAGATAAAAACAATCGGATCATTCGATCTTGTCCTTTTCCGCATACTGTGAAACGGATCGACACTCCATATCCGAACGTTCGTCAAAATCAATCTGGGTTCGTTTTGTTTTTCTCTATGTTATATTGTAACAGTATATAAGTCAAGCGCTTTAAAGAAAAATGCACTTGCCAATATGGTATATCCGACCCGGTCGCAAAGGGCGGCAGGTCCGGTCTGCGGGACAGTCGTTACGGTCATTTCCCCGCACGCAAAGATGTTGTAAATCCTAAACGGCCATGATATAATGTAGCAAAAGCATTATCAGTTGTTTACACTGTAAACGTCACAACCAAAGGAAAGGACAGAAAAGCAATGAAACATACAAAGAAAACGTTTCGCCGGCTGGCGGCCATGCTGCTCGCGGCGGTCATGCTCCTCGGGACGGCCGCTGTTGCGGGAGCGGTTTCTGTCCCCTCTTTTGAATATCTGATCTGCCCGCAGGAAGCGATCAGTCCCTTTGAGGATTCTCTTCTCGACCGAGCCGGTCCGGGAGACGATCTGCTCTCCAACCGCGGCTACGAGGAAACGGGGCTGTACAGGTCGCCCTACTGGACCTGCCGCGCGGCTGGAAAAGACGTGCCGGTGTACGCAGCCATGTGCTACGACGGCGTTCCGAACAAAGGCGTGCTCAGTTCCTTCGTGTACCTGTTCGTCAGCGACTTCGCCGACGGCATCCCGCTGGAGCTGGACAGAGGTGAACGCGTGAAAAACGCCGTCGTTTTGCCCACCACTCTCGGCGCGGCGGCGACAGTGACCGACAGCACGGTTCGCTTTACCGTTGACAGGACCGGGATCTATACCTGTCTGATCAACGACGACTGCCTCCTGGACGCCATCACGGTATTTGTGCGGGATTGTCCGGACGAGGATGCGGAGATCGCCGCCTACCGTGACCGATACGGCGCAGACCGGGTAAAAGTTTTTGAAGCCGGCCGGTACGATCTGGATTTCATCGACGTTTCCGGCTGCGACGCGCTGTATTTCCGCCGCGGCGCTTATATCTGCGCCACGCATCTGTACGATATCCGGAAAGAGGGAGACGTTTCCCGCAGACCCGCATTCCTGGACTTTTACAACAAGACCGGAGCGGTGATCGACGGCTTCGGCATTCTCGACTTTAACCGGGTCGACCGGAACGAGATGGGCTATATCACCATCAGCTACTGCACCGACTGCTCCGTGGAGGGCTTGCTGTGGTCCGTGACACCTGAGGAC
>CADAGA010000113.1 GCA_902787275.1 Oscillospiraceae bacterium
TGTATGCAGTGACTGCGTCTTTGTCGAGATCGGCAATGTCGGCGATCGTATCGGCCGAGTAGCCGAATGTGACGTTCGCCGCCTGCGCGTACTGTTCGAGCGCGGACGCGACGTCCTTGTATTTCTGCGCAAAGTCGCCGGCAATCAGTTCCCCGCAGTAGTTCAGCACCGACGTGCCGATGGCGTCCTCGCCGCCGACCTTGACCGTGATCACGTCCGCGAGCTGCGCGGGCGCGATCCACACGGTCAGCTTGTATTTGCCGTTCTCTGCGGGCAGCGCGCTCTTTTGACGCGTCTCGGTCACGGTTTCGCCGCTGAAGTTATTATAGGTCACGGTGACGCTCTGCACGGCCGCACGGCTCGGATGGTCAAGCGCGAGCAGGAAGTTGACGCCGACGCCGTCGCTGATCGTCACACTGATCTCGTCGTTCGCAAGCTGCGTACCGACTGCCGGTCTGGTATGCGTCTCGCCGCAGCCGTGGTCGCAGACAGCCGTCTCGGTGCCGTCGGCTTCCGCCGTCGCGTCGCCGTTGTAGACGTAGTTTGTGAAGCTGTGGCCGGTGGGGGCGATGTCTGCGAGCGTCTGACTCTGCGTCTCGAACGCGTCATTTTCAAACGTCGCTGTGTAGACGGTTTGGCCCGCTTCGGTGCAGGTCGCATCGACGTCCACGCTGCTCTCGGCCTGTACGGATTCGGACTCGGTAAAGCCGCTGCAGTTCAGGGAGACGCGCGTCGCCGTGCAGAACCAGTCGCCGTCCGCTTTCTCCCACGCGTAGGTCGGATCGCCCCAGACGACGGCGGACGCTTCAACGTATTGCGTGAAAATGGTCAGATCATTAGCCGGCATCAGGAAGTAATGCATTTCCTTCTCGTCGTCATAGAGAACCTCGACGTCGTTTAGGAAAGTACTCCCCTCCCATATGACGAATATATACCCGTCGAAAACGAAGCCCTCCTGCATGACCGAGTCGACGTAGACGCGCTCTCCCTGTGCGGATTTTTTGATCTTTTCGCCTGCGGCGTTATACAAGGTCGTGGTCATGACACGCGTGTCTTCATGGATATCGATCTCGTGCTGGTTCGGGACGTATTCGATCGTGACGGTGAAGTCTGTATCGACTTGCGGTGTGATCACCACCGGGTAGCTCTTGCCGCTCTCCAGCGTGACGTTGCAGGAAATACCCTCTGACTGAAGCAGCAGCAGACATCCTTCATTCCCGGATGCGTCGTATACGGTGAGAACAAAATCATCGGTACTGTTACGGAACGTGTACGTGCCGTCGTCCCGGCTCGGCGTGAAGGAAAAAGTTTGTTCACTGTCACAATGCAGCTCGTTTTCGCCCAGATGCAGCGCGGGATAAAGCTGTGCCGCAGGCGTCACCGTCACGTCGGACGCCGGCATACGGAACGATCCTTCAACGATTCTTTCATCCGCATTTACGCTGACGTCGGACATGGGGATCTCGCTGCCAAGCGCATCCGTCACTTGAAAACCGCAGGTTTCGGGATCGACGGCCGCGATGTACTGCGCCGCCATCCGGATCTCCGCGCCCGCAGGCGCCTGCATGGTCGTCTCTGATTCCGGCAGATCGGCTTCCACGGCGTTCATATGGAAATCCGTTAAGTATGGGGCGTCGGCGTCCGCCGTGACGGTATAGAGCGTCTGCGACGGTTCCGCCACGATCGTGACCACTGCATCGGCACCGCTGTACAGGCGCAGACGCACATAGTAATCTATGACCGTCGACAGATACGCGCTGCACAGGAAGTCGCCGCCGGCGCTGTCCGCGTCGCTGCTGACATAGACGGGAACCGACTCGCCGTCCACAGATTCCAAAAAGTAAACAGCCGCGTCGACGTTCGCGCCCACGGAATAGAAGCTGTACCAGCCTTCCTGCGCGGGACAGAACAGGAACGTCTGATACTCCGTGCTCCTGCGCAGCAGGACGTCGTTTTCGCCGTCGTGCAGAACGGGCGTGTTCGTATAGGTATTGCGGGTATGGTAGACTGTGTTTTCCCTGTTATTAACAAATCCCGGACGCGGGTCGGGCGTCTGTCCGTTGTCGATGTTCTGGTACCAGCCTTGGCTGCCGTCGGTCACGCCGCCGTTGAGCACCCAGCACACCTCGCCGGAGGCCGCAGCCGTGTCGATGAGATGCTGCACGTTCTCCGTCGTGCCGGTGTTCGACCGGATCGCGACATGGGAATACGAATCGGTGATCGCGTCGCAGCAGTTGCGCACGGTGCCGCTGTTGACGCCGCATACGCCGCCGACGACCGAGCTCGCGCCGGGATATTCCCGGAGCGTGCCGGTAAAGTAGCTGCTCTCCATCGTGCCGGTATTTTTGCCGGCAATGCCGCCGAACGAACCTTTCGGCCAGCGCATACGCAGCAAACCGTCTGCGCTGCACAGGCGGATCGTGCCGGCATTCAGGGCGACCACGCCGCCGACGCACGTAGCATCGGTCGCGGTATGGCCGGTGCTTTCAAAAATATCCGGAAACTCGAAATATGCCGCGCACTTTTCGACGGTGCCGCGGTTATAGCCGACGACAGGGGCAAAGCTCCCGACCTCGGGTGTGAATTCGGCTTCTATCTTCAGGTTGCGGATGACCGCGCCCGTCTCCGTCTTGGCAAACAGGGCGGTATAACCGCCGGAGGGCGTGAGCACCCGAAGCTGGCGGATCGTGTGGTTCTGGCCGTCGAAGGTGCCTGCAAAACCGTTCTGCGTGCCCGCCATGGATTGGAACGGAACCAGCTCCGAGCAGACCATGCAGACGTCACATTCGAGCTGCGCTGACAGGTTCGGTCTGGTCTCGAGCATGTCGGCGTAGTACAGCATATCGTAAGCGTTGGCGATCTGCATCACATCGCCGGCGTAATGGATCGTCGTCGGTTCCTTGAGCTGATAGGTCGTGGTGTTCATCGACTTGGAGAACTGCGCGCAGTCATAGCCCTTCATATCGCGGATCGTTCCTGTATAGCCCAGTATGCGAAGAGCCGTACCGGCTGACGCCGAGATCCTGCCGGTGAAGGTCAGCACGTTGGCGTCGCTGCCGTTCGTTGACTCGGCCTTGAGATCGCCCCACGTCGTGCGCAGAACGGCGTTTTCCGCATGCACGATCTCCGAGAACGTCACGGTGACCGAAAACAGATCGTGGGTACGGAAGCCGACGGGCGATCTGCTGACGAGGATTTCATTTGCTGCCGGCGCCCTGGTGTCCGCGACCGCAAAGCGTCCCTTGAGATCTCTGAACTTCCACGTATCCTCGCCGCTGCCTCTGGCGTTGAAGCGGACGATCAGGTTCTCCGTCGCGGGATCGAGCACCAGCGCGTTGGACGCGGCTGCGCGCAGATCCGCGGAACGGAACATCTGCTTGTACAGATAGGTGTCAGGATAAGGAAATACCGAAGGCGTATAGTTTTCGTAATCTGCCGGATAGCCTCTATCGATCTTTTCGGCAACCTCGTTCACCGCGTCGGTCAGGTGCGGAAAAACCATAATGTAGTTGCCATCGTCCTTTATCAGGTAGTTGCCCTTGCACAGCTCCCAGCACGCCTTATACACCGACTTCTGCGGCTGGTTGACGTTGCCGTCGGGGTCGGTCCCGTCGAAGTCCGTAGCTTCGTCGGCAAGGATCTGGATGTACTGATAGCCGTCATTGACTTCCCACATGGGGAAGAACACAGTCGCGTACAGATCGTCGCCGATGGCGGACAGATACTCCCCGCAGCCCATGCCGCTGCGGCTCGTCGCGGCTGCGGTCGGGATCGACCAGCAGTTCTGTCCGTAGCCCTCGTCCTTGACCTGGATGGGGTCCTCCGTGCCCTGTGCGGTCACGTCCCTGTATTGGCCGGACGACAGACTGCTTTGGACTTCGGTGCGGCGGTAATACCATACAAGCTCCGGAACCTCGGTGAGCACGTAGGCGTTGGTGAACCTGTACGTGCTGCCGTAGCCGATCCGCCGGACGGTATACGCCAAAAGGGAAAACGTCTGCCCGTCCAACACCTCAAAGCGGTATTCGCGGAAGTTGCCGCTCTGGTAGCGGAACAGCACCGGGACGTCCTCCGGCGCGCGCTCCGTGACGGTGACGGTCTTTTCCGTCTCGCCGTCCTCGAAATCGAGAGCGCCCTCGGCGTGTTCAAAGTGGACGGTCGCGACCGCCGTGTTGCTGCACGTGCGGTAGACGACGCGCACGGCTCCCTCGCCCGAGGAACGCGTGATGGTGAAGACGTTGCCCTCCGACGTCACGCTGAACGTCATGCCGTCCGGCAGATACATGCCGGACGCCGCGGACACCGTCATCGCGGGCGCCATGACGCCCGTCAGCATGACGAGCGCCATGATCACCGCAAGGAGACGATACCCTGTTTTCTTCATTGAAAATCATCCTTTCCTTTTTGCGACCTGAATCACGATATATTCTATAATGATACAATGTATATCACAATAAAGCAAAAAAACACAACTGCGCACTGCGATGTCGCATTATACCGCAAATTCCCGCAGAAGCGCGCGCTTGAGCATCTCGAATTCCTCGGTTCTGTCCGCCTCGCTCTCCGCGTCATAGATCAGTCCCTGTGCATAGCGCACGGCCACAGCCAGCATGATATGGCTCGTGGCGGCGAACATCTTCTCCTCCGGCAGATCGGTGCGCAGCGTGCCGTCCAGCTTTGCTTTTTCGTACAGAGCATGGAACATGCGCGCGAACGTGCCGATTGCCGCAATGTACGGCGCAAGCTGTTCCTTCGTCGCGCCCTCGTGCTGGACGTAGTTGTTGAAGTTCTGGTTGAACCGCAGCAAGTCCTTGTGATTGCGGTACAGCTCGATGTAACAGTCCAGATAAAACGCGAATTCGTCGGCTGCCGTTTTTGACGATATGTTCTGTTCCTCGCGCAGACGCAGCACGTACGTGCCGAACTCCTCCCACTTCTTCGCGCCGATATCCAGCACCAGCGCGAGCTTTGTGTTGTAATAGCGGTAGAGCGTGGCGATCCCCACGCCGCTTGCGTCGGCAACGTGCTGCATGGAGACGCCCTCGATACCGTGCAGCGCAAACAGGCGAAACCCTTCGGTCAGCATCGCTTCCCGCCGCGCCTTCATTTCGATTTCATCTTTTTTCAGATTTCTCATCGTCTGACTCCAACCAACGTAAATAACATGATATGCCGTATATCACGGTAATCTATGATAGATTGTATATCATAGTAGCATCATTGTCAAGGTGTTTTCTGTTTTTTTGTTCATTTCCAGCCGCATTGAAGCAGAATCCGTCAGATTGCAAAACGACCCGACAGCAAAAAGCCCGCCAGGTCAAGCGACCTGACGGAAACGATGAACAATTTATTATTCCGGAAATGCCGGAACCTGACCGGTCTACAGCACGCTGCTCCCCCGCCCGTTCAGCTTCACGATCCCGGTACAGCGTGCTCCTTTGCCGAGGCAGGTCAGCGCGATCTGCCAGAGCGTGTCGCTGTACCCCGCGGTATTCGCCCTGCCTGCGGGTTCCGTTTTCGGCATGATCGCCTTGCCCGCAATACACTTGTAAGGTTTGCGGGTTTGATTTAGAGGAACGATAGCCGTTTTAAATCCCATGCGGACTCAACCGTCACTTATACTGACAAGCCCGTTGAAAACGCCGATATATGCCCTGCCGTTCGGTCCGATCGTTATGGGACCATAGCTGTTGTTCCAGTTCCGGCCGCAGCCGGCAAAGACCTTGTAGACCGTCTTGCCCGTCTCGAAATCCACAGCGGTCAAGTATCGAAATAGTCCAGATCGTAGGTCACGTCGGACAGCACTGCGTTGATCGCCTGCGTTGCCGTGCCGGTGATGTTAATTTCATCCACAGGGAAGTTTGACAGCGCATAGGACACATGCTCCGCGTTGACGGTCACGACGCCGTTCATCGGCTTTGTCACCTCGTAGATACGGAACAGCTGCAGGTCGGCGGTGTCGTTGGGCTTTGCTTTGACAAAACGGTCGATCTGCAGTTTATCGAACAGCGCACCGGTGACGGGATAGGTCAGCGACAGCTCGAACACGCCGTTGCGCTCTTCGGTCACGATACAGGACATGGCTTCTTTCAGAAAGCCGACCGTGGTTTCATCTTGCATGAGAATAGGGATCAAAAAAATCACCTCGCTGTTGCGGGATTGGGATGGGTGTGGTATAATCGAATCGGATTGTTTAAAGAGGGTATGGTGAAATAAATCTACCGTACACCAAAAGAAAAGGAGTTTTTAAATCATGAAAAGAATGTCTACGATCCTTACCGCTGTATTACTCATTGCTGCCGTTCTGCTTTTCGGAACCGCCTGCGGAAAGGTCAACGAAGGCGCGAACAATTCCGTCGCCGAAGAAACCGCATCTGAAACAAATA
>CADAGA010000114.1 GCA_902787275.1 Oscillospiraceae bacterium
CGCTTAATCTCCAAGCTCTTGTCGATGATGAGGTCGATGAGCTGGCTGTAGGTGATGCCAATGCAGGCTGCTTGTTGCGGTAACAGCGATGTCGGGGTCATGCCCGGAAGCGTATTCGTCTCGATCGCAAAGAGTTCGCCATCCTTCGTGATGCGCACATCCGTGCGGCTGTAGCCGGCGCCACCCAAAGCGTAGTGGGCGTTTTTCACAAGTTCCTGGATGCGGGCCGTGAGTTCCGGTGCAAATTCAGCCGGCGTGACTTCCTGGCATTCGCCGTTGTACTTCGCTTCGAAGTCGAAGTATTCGCGGGTCGTCATGCGCATTTCCGTCGGCGGCAAGGGCTTTTCACCTTCGATGTAACCGCAGCTGGCTTCGCCACCGGCGATGAACTTTTCGCAGAGCAGACGGTTGGAATCCTTGAACAAGTCCTGGGCAATCTTGCCGGCTTCGTCAATGTTCTTCGCGATGCCGATACCGATAGAAGAGCCTCCCAGCGGGTCCTTGATCACAAGCGGGAATCCGAGTTCGTCGGCAACGCTTACGAGCGTGTCGCCGGTAAAGTTGTGCTTCCAGATCACGCGGTAAGGCGGAGTCGGGATACCATTTGCACGGTAGATTTCCTTGGACTTGATCTTGTCCATGGCGAGAGCAGATGCCAAAAGGCCGCAACCCGTGTACGGGATGTTCCAGTTTTCGAGCATGGCCTGGATGTGGCCGTCTTCGCCCCACTTGCCATGGAGGGCGAGGAATGCGATGTCTGCTGACGGGAGCTCCGAAAGTGCCGGGGATTTCTTCTTGTTCGCTGCCGTGCCTTCGAGGCTGTGGAAATAGTTTTCTGAGAAATTTGCCTTCTGGTACGGAGAAAGTTCACGGGAAGACCAGTGCCAGGTGCCGTCCTTGTCGATGAGCACCGGGTGGATGTTGTACTTTTCCGGATCCATGGCGCGCACAACGCCAGTACCGCTAACGACAGAAACATCATGTTCGGTAGATGGACCGCCCATCAATACCAAAACGCGTAAACGGGACATAAAAACCTCACTAGAATTTTTCCGTGATTTAATCTAGTAAATTAGTTATTGGTCAATAGTTGTTGGTCAATAGTTATTAGTTGATAGCTGGTAGAAATCGCAATGTTAAAATCCTTAAAAACTACCTGAAAAGCTCCCTAAATCAGCAAATAAATTTTTATGAATCTTGCCGAATTGCGGTGACAAAATCTATATTGGAAAAAATAGGTGTTAAAAAGGAGTTCTTATGCGAGTCTTTGTAACGGGTGGAACCGGCTTTATTGGTCATTATGTGGTCAAGGCCCTCTTGGAAAAGGGGCATGAAGTTGTTGTTGCAACGCGCCACCCGAACAAGGTGCCGACATTAAGGGCTAATCCGAATGTGTCGTTTGTCGAAGCCGCTCTGACAGATTTCGAAAAAATGGGCGAAGGCTTGATTGGCTGCGATGCATGCATTCACGTAGCTCTTGGCTGGGGCGATACGCCGAGCGCCATGCTCATGAACGATACCCGTGCAACGATTGCGCTTCTGGAAATGTCCGCCCGTGCAGGCTGTGAAAAGTTCATCATGACGAGCAGCACTTCGGCTATGGGCCGTGTGCGTTCCGAAATGCGTGAAACCACGAGCAATTTGCCGATTGATTTGTACGGCGCCACAAAGGCTGCGGGCGAAGCTTACGTGCTTGGCTTTAGCCACGGCTATGGGAGCCAGTTCCCCGAAGTCAAGATGAAGCGCAATATCATTCGTCCGGGCTACACGTTCGGTAATCCGGCGTTCCCCGATGGCTGCTCGCAGCCGGACCGCCGCTTCTTTGAAATGGCATACGCCGTCAAGGAAAACCGCGATATCAATATCATCAAGAACGACGGTACACAGTTTATCCATGCTTCGCAGCAGGCTGAAATTTATATGAAATTGCTGGAGTCCGACTACAACGAAGAAATCTTCTTGGGTCTCGGCTCTGAATGGATCAGCTGGAAGGAAATCGCGCAGAAGATGATTGCCCTCAAGCCGGGTTGCACATCCAAGATTGTTGAAGCGGACATGGGCTGGGGTGAAGAACCGATGCTCTATGACGTTCAGAAAATCAGGGATTGCTTTGGCCTTGCGTTTGACGCGCACGACCTCCTTGATGACCATATCCGCTGGACTTTCGAAAACGCATAAAAAAACGCCCTTCGGGCGTGAATCTAACATTGTAGTCAAGATCGGACGGCGAACAGCTGCAGCCTCGTTTTTATGTCCGAAAAACGGGACAATATGCGGTCGGGCTTATAGAATCGGTGCGCGCTACGCGCGTTTTTTAGACCAGACACAGCGACCGCTGCAGCAGTCGCCGTATGAAATAAAAAAACAGCCTCGCTGAAAAAGCGGGGCTGCTACTGCTTTTGTGAAAACTACACTATGATTTTTTCCACTAATCATTTATTTTGCGCAGTTAGTACATATTTTTTGGACATTCCCCTCAAGTGCACACTGCTTCAAATGCTTCGCGGATCGTGCGTACTCCGACGATTTCGATCTGGTTTTGCAGTTCCGGCGCGAGCTTCGCAAGGTTGTGTTTCGGGATCACACATTTTGCAAACCCCAGCCTTGCCGCTTCTCGAATACGCTGCGCGCATGCGTTTACCGACCGAATCTCGCCGGCAAGCCCGATTTCACCAAACGCAAGTACGTCGTCTCGGACCGGTACATCCTTGAGACTGGATATCAACGCAAGTGCAACGGACAGATCTGACGCCGGCTCGTCCAGCTTCAGTCCCCCGACTACATTGATATATGCGTCCATGTTGCTGAAATAATATCCGGCTCTTTTTTCCAATACCGCTAAAAGCATTGACATCCGATTATAATCAAAGCCGGTCGTCATACGGCGAGGATTGCCGAAGCCGGTCTGCGTGACCAGCCCCTGCACCTCGGCAAGCAGCGGTCGTGATCCTTCCATCAGACACGCGACACAAGTACCGGAAGTATTCTTCGGTCGACCGGAGATCAGCATGAGCGAAGGATTTTCAACTTCGACAAGGCCCTTGTCCGACATTTCAAACACGCCGAGCTCGTTGGTTGAACCGTAGCGGTTTTTGACGGCGCGAAGGATCCTGTATGCGTAATTCCGCTCTCCCTCAAAATACAGCACCGCGTCAACAATATGTTCGAGCACTTTGGGACCGGCAATATTACCGTCCTTATTGACGTGACCGACAAGAAACAGCGGGATATTCATCGCCTTTGCCACACGCATGAGCATATTGGTCGATTCCCGAACCTGCGTAATGCTTCCCGGCGACGAAGAAAGCTCTTCAATATTCATCGTCTGGATCGAATCAATGATGACCAAACCGGGCGTCGCCGAGCGCATATATTCAACGATCGTCTGAACGTCCGTTTCGCAAAGTATGGACAAATGTTCGGTGTCGACGCCCAAACGGTCGGCTCGCAGCTTGATCTGGTGTGCCGATTCTTCGCCGGATACGTATAAGATCTCGAGACTGTCCCCCAGTTTTTGACAGATCTGCAGCAGAATTGTCGATTTGCCGATGCCGGGATCGCCGCTGATGAGCACGAGCGAACCCTTGACGATACCGCCGCCCAGCACGCGATCCAGTTCGCCGAGTCCGGTCAGATAACGGTGCTCGCCAACTGCTGTGATCTCATGCAGTCGTTCCGCACGCGCGGACTTGGTTTGCGTTCTCGCGGCAGACGCCTTTGCGGCAGGCTGGGTCTGACGCACTTCCTCCGAAAACGTGTTCCATTGTCCGCAACCGGGACAGCAGCCGTACCATTTCTGCGATTCATAGCCGCACTCGGCGCAAACGTAGACCGCTTTCATTTTCCCT
Organism: Oscillospiraceae bacterium; assembly: GCA_902787275.1. Classification (GTDB taxonomy): domain Bacteria; phylum Bacillota; class Clostridia; order Oscillospirales; family Acutalibacteraceae; genus UBA1425. Next base: position 3,849 of record CADAGA010000114.1, read on the forward strand.
GCCATATTTACACTTCCTCTGTTGATTGCAAAAAGTTCAGGATACCCTGCATCACAGCCATCGCCATCTGCGTCTGATACTTGGGCGTATTCAGACGCTGCGTCTCCTCCGGATTGGACAGAAAGCCGCACTCCACCATAACGGCCGGACGGACAGCATGGTACAAAAGATAGATCTCCGTTCCGGTCTTTTTGATCCGCCGCGTATTATCGGGCTGCAGCATTGAAACGACGGACGCCTGAATGGAATGCGCGAGCTGTTCGCTTCGCGCGTCGTTCGGCGAATAAAAAACCTGTGTTCCGGCGTATTTTGACACACTGTAATGGTTCTGATGAATGCTGACAAAAACGGAATCTTCGCTTTCTTCCATAATGCGCAGGCGGTTTCGTATGTCCGATATCTTCTGCATGCGCACGGACGAGCAGGATGGATCATGGATAGAATCGTCTCCCGTTCGCGTCATCACAGTCCGCAGTCCGGCACATTGCAGGAGCGCACACAGGCGCTTCGCGATCGACAGATTGATCTCTTTTTCGACAGTGCCGTCCTCTGCGACCGTTCCTCCGTCAAAGCCTCCGTGCCCGGCATCCACAATCACGGTTCTGATCTGCGGCACGTTTGCCGCGGCTTCGATTGAGCGGGCATTCAGGATCACAGCCGCCAGAGCGAACGTAACAAACAGGATAGAACAGACGGCGCCTGCGAGCCAAAAGAACCTTTGCTTTTTCATGCGCATCCCCCCGGATTGAACAGTATGCGCATGATGAACAAATTATGCGTCAGCGGGAGCGAAAATCGTCGTCTCCTCCCCTGCCGTCCGTTTCTCGCGGATCTTGTCCGTAAGATAAGACAGAAAGTATCCGAAGTAGAACCCAAATGCGTTCATGATAATATCATCGACGTCAAAGTCACCCATTCCGAAAACGATCTGTGAGATCTCGATCAGCAGAGAAAGGACGATCGGAAGCATAATAAACCTCGCCACGTCGAAGCGCGGTTTATAAACCCTGTAAAAAAAGCCAAACGGGAAAAAGCAAAGCACGTTGCCGATCAGATAAAATATACTCTCATATGCGAATGAAGCGCTGGAAATATATGCCGAGATCATCGAAAACGGGATAAGATTCATTCCGGCTTCCCCACCCGGTTTGCGCTGCAGCAGAAAGCAATAGATCAAAACACAGACGTAAAACAGCAAAAAAACGCCGGAAGAATCTTTGAAAAAACGGGCATAGTCCGCGCGGAATGCCTGCATCTGCGCAGAATGAGGCAGAAACAGACGCAGAGCCATCATCAAAACGAACGCAACTGCCCAAACGATCGCAACGGTCAGCGGTCTGTCATAGAAGAATGTTTGCACCCAGCCGGTGAAGCTGCCCGCTTTGATCTGTTCGACGATCTGGTCTTTGATCGCGATCGTGAGCATCGTCATAAGAAAAAGTGACAGACCTTTTCCGATCACCGTAAGGCTGCGCGGAAGAATAAAAAAGAACAATACAGTGCAGATCGCAGACAGAACCACGGAAAGGGTCATCTGCACAGTAAATCTGCCGATCAAATGAAACGACGGCAGGCAGCACAAAAAATAAGCTGCCGCGCAAACCGCAGCAGCCGCCCACTGCAGCACAGGATGCAGAGCCGTTCTGTCTTTATAAAGAATCATCATGGTGGAGTCTCCGATGGTCAAGATAAGCCTGCAGAATCATTACGGCAGCAACGCTGTCAATGATCGCTTTGCGTTTCTTGCCATACGTTTTTGTGTTGTCAAGCGCCGCGTGCGCACTCACCGTCGTCAAACGCTCATCCCACAGAACGGTTTCGATCCCGCTGAGTTCCTGCAGATCTTTGGCAAATGCAGCGCATTTCTCGGCGCGTTCGCCGATCGTCGCGTTCATATTCTTCGGATAACCGACGACGATCCGTTCCGCGCCGCGTTCTTTTGCGATCTCTGCGGTCCGCCGGAGCACGTCCGGAATATACCTCGAATGGATAACCGTGACCGGTGACGCGAGCATCTCCAGTTTATCACAGACCGCGATACCGGTCCGGCTGTCTCCGAGATCAACTGATAGTATAATCATAATCTTTATCCGAACAGATTCTCCCAAATGGGCGTGTTCTGCCATTCCTGGATGGCATCGGAAATCTGGCTTGCGCCCTCGCGCATGGCGTCCTCGGCCGCAGTGCTCGCAGAGCAGCTCGTGCATTGTTTCGGCAGGTCGCTCGTCTTGTACCAGCCGTATCCGCCGACTGCGCAATACTTGCCGGCCAGAAGGCCCGTGCGGGAGCAGAAGGATTTTTTGATGGTCTTTCCGCTCTTGGGGAACGTCTTGTTCGGATCGAGGTTGCGATGGATCTTGCTGAACACGTCCAGGAAAATGCGGCCGCAGGGATTGACCGTGGTGTGCATATTCTTCGCAAGATCGTATCCGTACCAGATCGAACAGACGTAATACGGCGTACCGGCACAGAACCAGCGGTTCATGTCTTCGTCCGTGGTACCGGTCTTGCACATGACCGGGAACTTCTG
>CADAGA010000115.1 GCA_902787275.1 Oscillospiraceae bacterium
TATTCCTGCTGGCTGACAATGCCGTTTGTCAGACCGTGTACCTCCGGGTCGGTCCCGAGCAGCATCGCGCCCCAGTTCTGGGCGCTGATGGTCGGAAACAGCGATATTGCGTCTGTGGTCACGGCGCCGTCTTTGAAGATCGCGTCCATGCACGGCGTCGGCGTATTCTTGCAGAAAACGCCCATGCCGTCGAGACCGACGACCACGACGTGACCGTACCGCCGGGAATATGTTTGAGATTGCATGATGATGTCCCCCTGTATGTTCAATTCCACTCGTCGCCCTTGACCGTGCTGAGATCGACGCCGCGTGTATCATGTGTTTTCAGTGCGAGGATCGTGAACGCCGCGGCAAGACCCGGGACCGTGACGCACAGGATCACGATGCCTGCCGCCGAGTTGCCGAGGATCGTCAGCAGCGGCAGCGTGACGCCGTAGGAAACGCCGATGCCGATCCCCGTTGCGAGATTTGCCGCCGCCAGGATGGAGGAACGCAGTGCAGTTGGCGACGATTCACCCGCCATCATGATGAGCGTATCGACGTTCGACCAGAAGAAGCCGATGCATGCTCCGGCGCAGAAGCCGACCGTATACGGCGGTGCGCCGCGGGATGCGCCCAGCATAAAGCCCAGCAGCAGCGCAATGCTCGCGAGCGACGCGCCCAATGCCGCAGCCTTGCGGCTTTTGTGGTCGGCGATGAATCCGGGGATCAGCTGACCGAGCGCGCAGCCGACCGGAAACAGAAAAAGCGCGGTCGTGATCTCGTGGACGCCGGCGCTCTCCACGGCCTCCTCCAGCGCCGCAAACAGCCCGGTGCGCACGAAATGCTCCGCATATCCGTACGTCATGATGACCTCGTAATCGATCGTCAGCAGGAATCCCGTCTCCGAACAGGCAAGCGCGATAAACAGCCAGCGAAGCTGCTTATGCTTCCAGACGAAACGCAGCGCCGGCAGTATTCCGCCCTCCGCCGCGGTGCCGTTTTCCGCAACGTCGCCGCGCAGGTAATTGATGCGCGAACGGTTGAAAGCGTCTGTCTCCTTCGCAAACAGCAGCGCCGCAAACGCGGTCACGACGCCCACGATCGCCGGAATGGCGTAAACGCGCCGCCACTGCGCAGTCGACTGCATCAGCATCCGACGCAGCAGCGGGATCACCATCAAGCCGAGCATCGCCACGCACTTGACGACGGAATACAGCTTAGCGCGGTGCTTGTCCGGCGCGACCTCCATGATGTAGACCGCCTGCATGTCGTGCGGCACGAAAAACTGGATCACGCACGCACCGACGACGTACGCCGGTATACTTCGCGACAAATACACGATCAGCAGTCCCAGCGCCATGCCGAACGTGTTCAGCACAAGGAACGGCTTGCGCCCAAACCGGTCGGACAGCGGCTTGTAGACGATCCCCAGCGCCAGAAACGGCACGGAGATCATGGAGAGGATCTCCAGCGCGCCCACGGACGACTGTCCGAAGTGCGAGAGCATGTCGTTCGCGATCTCGGTTTTCATGAGCGTGCCGATCTGCGAAGCGATCTCGTCCGTGATATAGACCAGCGCGATGATCAGCACGAGATACGGAAAATACCATTTGCCGCGCGGCTTGGTCAGCTGGCGTTCACGGCGCTCGATCTCGCGCCGGGTGCGTTCTTCTTTCGTTCGCATGGGAGCCCTTCTTCCGATACTGTTTTAGGATCGCCGTTTGCTGCGGATGAACGATATTATCATAATGCAATCGCAACGATTTGTCAATGACAGACGTCCCGCACAGAAAGACCCGCACCGTTTCCGATGCGGGTCCCGATCCGTTCGGTCAGATATTCAGAAATTGCCGGATCCTCACGTAGATCGCGGAGAAGATGTCGCCGATCGCGTCAAAGAACGAACCGGAGAAGCTCCGTTTGATCGAATCTGCAAGACGGTCGAAGAAGCCGTTGCGGACCGTCACTTCGACCTTGCCGCTCGAGGCGATCACTTCGCCGTCCGCGTCGAGAACCCGCGCTTCCACGGTGAAATCCTCGGTCGGCTCCTGCACGCAGATGTACGCGGGGCTGACCACTTCGCCGCGGTCCTCATCGTCCTGATACACGTGGATGCTCGCGCCATCCGGCACGTTTTGCGCATCGAAGTAGTAGCTTCGCGTCTCTTTGTACGCCACGGTCAGTTTGTTTCCGTCCGTCGCCGTGATGGTCGTCTGACCGGCGTCCGCCGCGAAGGAAATGAGCGCCATGCCGCCGACAGACGCCGCGCCGAGCACGAGCATAGCCGACAGGACAAACGCCAATACCTTTTTGAAAACTTTCATTCAGATCATCCTCCTGATTCAAGATTTTATTGTGCGTCCTTATTTTACCACGTTTCCGGTGGGATGTCAAATGGTGATGATGGCCGTATTGATGCCGAGCGTGCTGTAATAGCGGATGTCCTCGGCCGTCTTGCAGATCAGCTTCAGCCCGAGGTTTGCCGCCGGGTCCGTCGTGTCCTGCAGCAGCCTTGCAAGCGCGCTGAGATTGAACGCCGCCGTATTGTCGCGCATGCGCAGGATCAGCCTGTCGCCGGATATCGTCACGCGGATCTCCGCTGCGTCCGCATCGGTTTTCGACGCCGGAACATGTTTCAGGATGTTGGTCAGGATCTCTTCCACACAGATCCCGGCATACAGCGCCTGCTTTTTACTCATGCCGTGTCCTTTGCAAAACAGGTTGATCTGCTCACTCGCAAGCGCGCAGTGTTCCATCGTGCGGACCGGATAGGAAATGACGTCATACGGCTTCGGGTAAAAGCTGTCGTCCATGCGAAGATAGTCCCCGCCTGCCGTCCTGCCTGTTTTTTTCGATTGCCGCCGTGCGACGATCCACAGGACGAGCAGCACCACGATCTGCGATACCGCGAACGCGGCAAAGACGCCGTAGGCGCCGAACGGGATCGACAGCAACGCCGCCGTCGAGAGAAGGCTGACCAGATACGCGCCCACCTCGATCATCTGCGCCGCCTTCACCTTCTCCACCGCCTGCAGGAACGCGATCTTCGTGTAGATCAGCATGGTAAAGAAGTTGCCGACCGCCGTCGTAACGATTGCAAAGGACAGCAGCGGGATCGCCGGACTGTCCGCGCCGAGATAGAACACGGCGATCGGGTGGAACAAAGCACAGAGCAGCAGCACGATGGACGCGGCGATGATCAGAATATAGCGGCGCGCGATGCGCGAAACGGACTCGAGATCCTCGCCGTTCCTTTCCCCGTACGCGACGCCTGCAAGGATCGAAACCGCTCCGGCAACGCCGACCGCGGAGACTTCCACGAAATCCGCGATCCCCGACCGGATGGACAGAACCGACATGGCAAGACTTCCGCCTGCGGCGACGATCAGCGCGTTGAGCACGATCGGACGGATAAAGCAGGTCCCCATGTGGATCGCCTTAGGCAGGCTGAGTTTGACGATCTCGAGGATGTCTTTCCATCGTATCTTCACGACCCGGAAATGCAGCAGTCTGTCCTTTTTCAAAAAGTGCGTGAGCAGGATCAGCAGAGACAGCAGCACGGAGCCGGACGTCGCAAGACCGATCCCGAAAATGCCGCCGCCGAGCAGGACCGCAGCGACGTCAAACACGACGTCCGAGAGCGCGCCGCAAACGGACGCCGCCAGAACGGTTTTGCTGCCGTTGTCGAGCACCACGACCGGCGTCAGCACGGCAAGCGCAACGTACGGGATCACCTTGAAGCCCAGACCGTGCAGATACACGACCGTTTCGTCCAGCAGGCTCGCCGCGTTCCCCTTGGCACCGAACAGGATCGCCATGGGCGAAGTCGCCAGGAACGCCAGCGCCGTGATCACCGCCGCAAGCAGGAACGCAACGGCAAGCGTTTCATTCATATATTGATTGATCCGATCCGTGTTGCCGCGTCCCATCTCGCGGGTGCAGACCGTCTGCAGCCCAATCGAAAGACCGGTGCCCAATGCGCTGACGAGAAAGTGAAACGGCGCGCCGATGCCGACGACGGCGATCTCTGCCGCGCCCAGGCATTTGCTGACGATGATGCTGTCGATCAGCATCGCGCTGACCGCCGTAAACTCGGTAAGACCCGCAGTCAGCAGCGCGGCCAGAAACGAATGCTTCAAAAAGCGGCTCGTATACTGTTTCACTTTCTATTCCTCCCGTGGAAACCGGTATCTGCCGATTCAGCCGACGATGATGCCTTTTTCCGACTCTTGCTACGGCTTATTTCTCAAACCCGTCCAATCAGTTAAACGTGATATCCGGTATGATATCGTCGACCGGAAAGCTGTTGTGTGTGGAATCGAGCGTGAGCGGCGTCTGGGGAGCGGAAGCGGTGATAAAATCGTCCGTGTCGAACTGTTCCGTCGTCAAAACGGGCTTTTCATAAGTCTTTTTCATTTCCGTACCCTCCTTATGCGAAACACCTGTCAGCTGCCGCGCCGTAAAGATACAGCGCCGTGCCGAGGGTCGCGGCAGTCGGTTCCGTGCTCTTCGCGAGCATACGCGAAAAGTCGTTGCCGCAGAACCGGATCGTGCCGAAGCCGTCGATCCCGATCGTGATGATCTCGTCCATATGCGCCGCTTCAATGCCGGTGACTTCCAGCAATATCGCGCTGCCGTTCTTGACGAAGCGTGCCGACGCGCTGCCGTTCACGGTGATCTTGCCGTTTTCGTTGAGCGCGGCGCAATCCGCCTCGGACAGGCCGCATCCCGGATCGACGTAGAAGCGGAATTCCGGCTTCGTCAGCGCCATGAACGAAATGCTGCTGATGCTGCCGCCGGTTTCTACGGACATCTCATTCGGCAGCATCTGTGCGGCCGTCACGTTATCCGCATTCACCGCGTCCTCGATCGTGGTGATCTCCGACGCATGATAGTAGCCCGTACGCGCAAAGTAGTCGTTCGCCGCCTGACCGTATTCGAGCGTCGCCTTGGCGAGCGCCTTGACGTCCGCGGAGAAGTCGCCGTCCAGCAGGTACCTGCAGTACTCTGCGACGGATGAGCTGTACTCGATCGTTTCGCCGTTCACAGTAAGGGTCGCCCTGACCGTGTCGCCGATCTGCGCGGGAGCGATCACGGCGGGGACGAGATAATGACCGTCTCTGATTTCCAGCGCGCTCAGGTCATCATACGTGACGCTTTTCGTGACCTTGCCCTGATCGACGTACTCGATCGTGACGTTCTCGAAGCCGTCGCGCGGGGTCAGAAGGAAGTCGATGCTGATTCGGTCGTCGATCGTGACGGACTGCCAGTCCTGCGGTTTGTCGATCGCCGTGAAAGTCGCGGTAAACGTCGTGTCGCCGGTAACGGCTTTGATCGCGGGCGTCCATCCGGCGAACATATAGGTATACGCATAGTCCTCGGGTTTGACCGGCGTCTCGCCGCTGTAGACAGGCGTTTCGCCGTAAGCAGCTTTGCCGCGCTGCAGCACCGTGCCGTCGGCGTTTTGGAACGTGACGGTAAACGCACGGCGAAGGAACCCGTCCTCATCCAGATAGAAATCCGAATTGCCCTCGGCAAGGTTGATGGCAAAGGGATTCGACGTATTCTTTCTGTTATCATACAGGCGGTTGAGCATCGTCAGCTGATCGTCCGCGATCTGCTGCATCGTGGACGGGATCGTCACGCCGGCGCAGTTCGCCAGTAGATTGTCCACGGTGGCGGAGCCGTCCGCCCACATTGCCTCGCGATCCCAATTCGTCACACCCTCTGGGATCGTCATCGGTTTGTTGTACCGCGCGGGCACGGCAACAACGTGTTCCATATTCTTGGAATAGATGATCCCGTCCGCGCTGGCGTAGCGCGGATTCGTATTCTTGACCGCGTAGTCGGTAATGCCCGTGTAGCAGTAGATCGCGATGGAGAGGTTCGTGCCCGCGTTGAGATTGCCCGAGTCTTCAAACACGATGTATCTGTCCGCATAAATGGGCACGTATTCGATCTCATACGTGTCGGGCAGGATCACGGTGTGGATATTGTAGTTTCTGGAGAAGCTAAGCTCGCCCAGGAAGTCGACGCCCTCCGGGATCTCGAACACACCGTTTTCAAACGGCTTGTTGCGCGGCACAGCAAGCATCTCCCTGCCGTCCGCGGAGTAAAGAACGCCGTCGACCGCCTTGTAGTCCGTGTTGCCCTCCGCCACGCGGATCTCGGTCAGATCGTTCGTCGCAAAGTCATAGAGCGTATGCGCGTAGCCGATCTTTTTGACGCCGGCGGGAACGGTAAAGCTCGTCCCCTCGTACCGTGTCGCATGGTTCAGGAAACCGGCGCTCATCATCGAGAGATTGTCGGGAAGCAGGATCTGCTGCGCGCGGCAGTTCTGGAAGCACCAGCCGGAATTGTTGAGGTGGCTCAGATCCC
>CADAGA010000116.1 GCA_902787275.1 Oscillospiraceae bacterium
ACGGTTATCCGCGACGGCAGCGAGACCGTCGTTCCGATCGAAATGCTGCAAAAGGGCGATCTGTTTTCCGTGCGGCCGGGGGAACGTGTCCCTGCGGACGGTATCGTGAGAAGCGGTGAAAGCGCGGTCGACGAATCGGCACTGACAGGGGAAAGCGTTCCGGTCGATAAAACCGCAGGCGACACAGTATATGCCGCATCAGTCAATACGTCCGGTTATCTTCGCTGTGAAGCCGTTCGTGTTGGCGAGGAGTCCACGCTTTCCCAGATCATTCGCATGGTGCAGGACGCAACCGCAAGCAAAGCGCCGATCGCGCGCATCGCGGACAAGGTGTCCGGCATTTTCGTTCCGGTCGTTCTCGGCATCGCGGCGGTCACGATTATCGTCTGGCTGCTGTGCGGACGCGAGATCGGTTACGCGCTCGCGCGCGGCATCTCTGTGATGGTCATCAGCTGCCCGTGCGCACTCGGTCTTGCGACGCCTGTTGCGATCATGGTCGGCAGCGGCGTCGGCGCAAAGCAGGGGACGCTGTTCAAGACAGCGACCGCTTTGGAGCAGACCGGCAAGATCGATATCGTAGCCCTCGACAAAACCGGTACGCTGACCGAGGGAAAACCGCACGTGACGGACGTCATTCCGCAGCAAGGCGTGTCGCCGACGGAACTGTTGACCATGGCTGCGGCGCTCGAGAAAAAAAGCGAGCATCCGCTGTCAAAGGCCATTCTTGAAGCCGCGGAAGGCATGGGGCTGACGGTTCCCGAGACGGAAAACTTTGAGATCCGTTCAGGCAGCGGACTTTGCGCGCAGATCGGCGGTAAAGAGATCCTCGCCGGAAATGCGGAATTTACCGCACATACACTTACGGATCAGGATAAACAGCTTGCCGAAGAAGGCAAGACTCCGCTGTTCTTTCGATATGACGGTCGATATCTCGGCTGCATCGCCGTGGCGGACACGCTGCGGGAAGACAGCATAGAGGCTGTCAGCGCTCTGCGCGATCTCGGCGTGCGCGTCGTGATGCTGACGGGTGACAACGAACGGACAGCGCGTGCGATCGGCTCGAATGCAGGCGTCGACGACGTAAAGGCGCAGCTTCTTCCGAATGACAAGCAGACCGCGATCCGGGAGCTGCGCAAGGATGGCTTTGTGGCTATGGTCGGAGATGGGATCAACGACGCGCCCGCGCTGACTGCGGCAGACGTCGGGATCGCGATGGGCGGCGGAACGGACGTTGCGATAGACGCGGCGGACGTGGTGCTCATGCAAAACGGCATGCGTCACGTACCGGACGCGATCCGTCTGAGCCGAGCGGTTCTGCGCAATATTCATGAGAACCTGTTCTGGGCATTTTTCTACAACGCTCTGTGTATTCCGCTCGCTGCAGGCGTATTCATCCCGCTTTTCGGATGGGAGCTCAATCCCATGGTCGGCGCAGCGGCAATGAGCCTTTCGAGTTTCTGCGTCGTGACGAATGCGCTGCGGCTGAATCGCTTTAAAACAAATCATAAAACTGTTATAGAACCAAAGGAGCACAAACAAATGGAGAAAACGTTGAAAATCGAAGGCATGATGTGTCCGCATTGTGAAATGCACGTCAAGAAGGCGCTTGAAGCGCTGCCGCAGGTCGTCGAGGCGAAAGCCAGCCATGAGTCGGGTAAAGCCGTTATCAAGCTCAGCGCGGAAGTTTCGGACGACGTGCTTGCCGCTGCAGTCGAAGATGTAGGATACAAAGTGATCCGATAAAGAAAGAAGGAATCAAAATGACAAAGATCGATATTTTTTCCGGCTTTTTAGGCGCAGGCAAGACGACGCTCATCAAGCGCCTGATCGCTGAAAGCTATAAGGGCGAGAAGCTCGTGCTGATCGAAAATGAATTCGGCGAGATCGGCATTGACGGCGGTTTCATGCAGGATGCCGGGATCGAGGTCACGGAAATGAATTCCGGCTGCATCTGCTGCAGTCTTGTCGGCGATTTCGGCGAGGCGCTGCGCAAGGTTCTCTCGACCTATGCGCCGGACCGCATCCTGATCGAGCCCTCCGGCGTCGGAAAGCTTTCTGACGTGATCCGTGCTGTGCAGGGCATCGGCAGTGACGAGATCCTTTTAAACGCCTTCACCACTGTCGTTGACGCGGGCAAGTGCAAGATGTACATGAAAAACTTCGGTGAGTTTTTCAACGATCAGGTGGAGCATGCCGGCACGATCATCATGAGCCACGCCGACGTCGTGAGTCCCGAAAAGCTCGAGACGTCTGTTTCGCTCGTGCGGGAAAAGAATCCGACAGCCGTTATCGTCACCACGCCGATCACGGAGCTTTCCGGCGAAGCGCTTCTGGACGCGATCGAGCGCAAGGACACGCTCCATGCTGCGATCGAGCATCTGCTTGAAGAAGAGGAAGACGAGCACGAGCATCATGACCATGAACATCACCATGACCACGACCATCATGACCATCATGACCATGACCACGATCACCATCATGACGAGCATGAGCATGAGCATGAACACCATCACGAGCACGGCGAGGATTGCACGTGCGGCTGCCACGATCATGACCATCACCATCATCATCATGCGGATGAAGTGTTCACGAGCTGGGGCAGGGAGACGACCAGATCGTATGCGCCGGACGTGATGCGTGACATCCTCGATCAGCTCGAGGATGAGAAGCGCTTCGGACGTATCCTGCGCGCGAAAGGCATTGTGCCTGCGGGCGACGGATCGTGGGTCCATTTCGACTATATCTCGGGCGAATCGGACGTGCGTTCCGGTTCTGCCGGCGTGATCGGCAGACTGTGTGTGATCGGCGCCGAGCTGCACGAGGATGCGCTTGCCGAACTGTTCGGCGTTTGAGGATGAAAGCGATGAGAGAGATTCCCGTATATCTGTTTACCGGATTTCTGGAAAGCGGTAAATCGACGTTTATTCAGGACACTTTGCAGGATAAACGGTTCAATTCCGGCGAGAAAACGCTGCTGCTCGTGTGCGAAGAGGGCGAGCAGGAGTATGAACCGGAGAACTTTTCCGGCCATAACGTGACGATCCGAACGCTTGACGGCGTTGAGGAACTGACCGAAGAGAACCTGGAGAAGTGGGCGAACGAAAGTCACTGCGAGCGCGTAATCATTGAATACAACGGCATGTGGATGATCCAAACGCTTTATGACGCCATGCCGCGCGGCTGGCTGCCGTATCAGAACATGCTGTTTTTTGACGGCAGAACGTTCCTCAACTACAATGCGAATATGCGTTCGCTCGTTGTGGATAAGCTGCAGGACTGTGAGCTTTGCGTGTTCAACCGCCTGCCGGATGACGCCGATCTTGCAGAGCTGCACAAGATCGTGCGCGGCGTCAGCCGCCGGACAGACATCGTTTATGAATACCACGACGGCAAAGTCGTTCCGGACGAGATGGAAGATCCGCTTCCGTTCGACATCGACGCCCCTGTGATCGAAGTCGCGGACACTGACTTTGCGCTGTTCTATCGCGATCTGACGGAGGAGCCGCGCAAATACGTCGGCAAAACCGTGCGTACCAAGGTGCAGGCTGTGACGGACAAGCGCTTTCCGGACGGTCACTGCGCGATGGGACGGCACATTATGACGTGCTGCGTCGAGGACATCACGTATTGTCCGCTTGTCGCAAAGATTGCTGACGGTATGCAGATCGACAACACCGGCTGGTATATCATCACGGCAAAGATCGACATGCGCTTTTCGCGTATGTACGGCAAAAAAGGTCCGGTTTTCCTGCTGCAAAGCGCAGAGAAAGCCGAACCGCCGGAACAGAAAGTCGCAACGTTCTATTAAAAGAAATCGGACAGCCTTTTTGCAGGCTGCCCGTTTTTTCTTATTCTTTTGTGAGGAAATCGACGGCTTGCGCGATCTCCGGCATCTGAACCGATTCCACGTCGCCGTGGTCGATCATACCGGCAGCTGACGGACGGATCGGCAGCTTTGCCAAAAGCGGCACGCCCAGCTCGAGCGCGGCTTTTTCGACGTTGCTTTCGCCGAAAATCGAAATCTTTTTCCCGCAGTCGGGACACTCGATATAGCTCATATTCTCGATGATACCCAGAACGGGGATGTTCATGAGCTTCGCCATGTTGTATGCTTTGCGGACGATCATGTTCACGAGATCCTGCGGCGTCGTGACGATCACAATGCCGTCCACGGGTAGACTCTGAAACACGGTCAGCGGCACGTCGCCGGTTCCGGGCGGCATATCCACGAACATATAGTCCACGTCGTCCCATGCGACTTCCTGCCAGAACTGCTGGATCACGCCGGAGATCACGGGACCGCGCCAGACGACGGGCTGATCCTCTTTTTCGAGAAGGAGATTGACAGACATGATCTTGATGCCGGTCTGTGACACGGCAGGGAGCAAGCCGCGCTCGTCGCCTTCTGCATGGCCGAAAAGGCCGAACGACCGCGGGATCGACGGACCCGTTACGTCCGCGTCGAGGATCGCCGTCTGCAAACCTCTTGCCCGCGTTTCAGAGGCGAGCAGGGAAGTGACCAGTGACTTGCCGACGCCGCCCTTGCCGCTGACGACGCCGATCACTTTTTTAACGTTGCTGAAAGGTCCCTGCGGCAGGCGCAGATCTTTCTTTTCGCAGTTGGAAGAACATTCGGAACAGTTTCCGTTACAGGAAGACATAATGACTCAGATCCTTTCGATGAATTGAATGATAATCAGCAGAATCGGTACGTGCAGCAGATAGATCCAAAGAGAGTATCTGCCGCACCATGCGAACAGATGCACGTGCACGCGGTAGAATCTGTCCGAAAGCTCGCGTGAACGGATTGTCCGGCCGGCAAACGTACCGAGCATAAACAGGAATAAATGCGGAAAAAGCGGGAAATAGTCTGCGGAATAGAAGTTTTTCGCGCAAAATCCAAGTGGAAACAGCCAGGAAACAGAGACGGGAACGCGGGGAACGAGGATCGCCGTCACGACGTAGAGGATCACACAGACAACGGCGCCCCACAGAACCGGGAATCGGTCAAAAGCTTTTCGTCCGGCGGCATAAACAAGCATGCCGGCAGACAACAGATGCAGGATACCGAACCGATCCTGAAACGAATCGTAACCGAGCTTTGGCAGCAGCAGGATCGAGATCGCAGATAACGTCAGCGCAATCGCCAGAAGCAGCAGCCCGCGCCGCAGAACACTGCGTGAAAACTGTGTGCAGATCCCGCTGATAAAAATGAACGCGGATGCAAAGAGAAACTCGACCGGTTCAAAAAAGCGGAACAGCTTCATACAGAATTCAAGCTGCAGCAGCAGACCGAGTAGATAGAACGCATGGTAAAACACCATGCAGTAAATACAGAATCCGCGGATCTCGTCGAGCAGGGCGATGCGCCTGCGATCGCTCATATCTGCCACAGACCGACTTTTTTCTGAACCTTGCGCAGCGTCTTTTGAGACACGTACAGTGCTTTTTCCGCGCCTTCCTTTGCGCGTTCGGCAATATAAGCCTTGTCTGCAACGATACGGTTATATTCATCCTGCAGCGGACGCAGCTCTTCGATCACGGCCTCGGCAACGGCGGCTTTGAAATCCCCGTAACCTTTGCCGGAGAAATCGGCTTCGATCTGCGCATAGGAAAGACCCGTGCAGCAGGCGTAGATCGTCATCAGATTGTTGATGCCGTCCTTGCCTTCCGCATATCGGACGGACGCCTCGGAATCGGTAACGGCGCTTTTGAATTTTTTCATAATGACGTCCGGCGTGTCCAGTACGGAAACGGACGCTTTCGGGTTCGTGTCCGACTTGGACATTTTCGCTGTCGGGTCCTGCAGAGACATGATCCTGGCGCCCTGCTTTCCGATGAACGGTTCCGGAATGGTGAACGTATCGCCGTAAATGCCGTTGAACCGTTCCGCAATGTTGCGCGCAAGCTCAAGATGCTGCTTCTGATCCGCGCCGACAGGCACGAAATCGGATTGATAGATCAGGATATCCGCCGCCATCAGGACGGGATAGTCGAACAGGCCGACGTTCACGTTGTCCGAATGCTTGCGGGATTTGTCTTTGAACTGCGTCATGCGCGACGCTTCGCCGAACTGCGCATAGCAGTTGAGGATCCAGCTCAGCTCCGCGTGCGTGTGCGCATGGCTCTGCACGAAGATGATATTGTTCTGCGGGTCAAGATCGAGCGCAAGCAGCATGGCGAGCATCTGGCGCGTCTGATTGCGCAGCAGAGCGGGTTCGATACGCACTGTCAGCGCATGCAGATCAGCGACGCCGAAGATGCAGTCGTAATCGCGCGACATATTCTTCCAGTTTTTCAGCGCGC
>CADAGA010000117.1 GCA_902787275.1 Oscillospiraceae bacterium
GTCGGATGGATGCGCATCTGTACGCGCAGCTGCACGTCGTCCCTGCTTGCGGCGTACCGCACGTCCGAGCCGGTGAACGTGCAGCGAAAACGGACGTCACTTCCGTAATCCGCCATGGGCGCGAAAGGCATCGAGCCGTTTTTCTCCTGCAGCACGACGACCGGTCCTGACGGACGGCGCAGCAGATCGGCGCTGCGGCAGAACAACTGCGCACCGCGGTAGATGCACGCGCTCGCTCCGACGTCCGCGGCACAGAGCGACAGTTCGCCGTTCGTCCACGCACGGGCATTCGGACAAAGCGGCGACGCGTCCGCGATCTCGCGTTTCTGCTGCTCAACGCGCTCGCGCACCGTCGGCGCGGGCGCCGTCGTCCTGCGTTTATAGATATAGGCATCTGCAGGGATCCCCTCCTGCAGCAGGCTCTGCGCACGACGCATTTCACTGTCACGCAGGAAACGACGGCGCAGGCTTCCATCGTGCAGCACGTTCGCGACAGACAGCAAACTCATGCCCACGTGGTGTGCCATATAGCTGCGTACGATCGCATACGGCTTTCCGCCCGTGTGCGACGGAGTGAAGTCCACCGCCTCGTAGAATCCCCATCGTCCGGTCATCTGCATCTGCGCAAGACGGCGCAGATTGCGCATTGCCGCGTGCGGTTCGAGCTGCATCATCAGAAATGACGCGTACGGCGCGACGACGGTTTCCTTGTCCAGCCCGCGACGCAGCCCCAGCGTCTGCACACCGTGCGCCTTATACTGATAATTGAAATCGCGGTCAAAGCAGTAAAAGCCGCTTTCCGACGCACCGAACGGTCTGTCCGAACGTGCCGCGCGTTTCTGGCACCACGCGCAAAACTTCAGCGCTTCATAGCCGAGCGTGCCTTCCGGCGCGGGCAGGAACAGATACGGCATAAAATACTCGAACGTCGTTCCCGTCCAGGAAAGCGGTCCCGTGTAGCGTCCCGCCTTGCCCATGACGCGCGCGAGCGCCGTCCAATGCTTTTTGGGCACCGTCCGCCGTGCCACGGCATAATAGCCGGTCATGCGCGCTTCACTCATCAGCAGATCGTAGTACGCGTCGGACGGCTTGTCCGTCAGCGGATCGACGCCGATATAAAACAGCTTCCGCCGCGGGTTGTACAGCACCGACAGGTCGGCGCCGTCCAGCATCCTTTGGATGCGTGCGTCAATATCCCGCAGCGCGGGCTCCTGGGGGCAATACTCGCGGATGCCCTGCTGCAGCGTTTTCAGACAGCACAGGAAGTTGCCGCAGTCCACCGTCGAGACGTACTGCGGCTCGAGCGGCTGCAGCGTGCGCGTATCGTACCAGTTCAGAAGGTTGCCGTGATACGTCGGGAGCTGCTCAATGGAGCCGAGCGCACGCGAAAGGAACGCAGCGAGCTGCTCTGAGCCGAGAAAACCGAAGTCCCGCGCCGTCAGCGCACACAAAAGCGCCAGACCGATGTTTGTCGGCGACGTCCGCTGCGCCACACGGTAGACCGGCGTCTCCTGCACGTTATCCGGAGGCAGGTAGTTGTTGCGAAAGTCGCAGTTTTCCGCAAAGTACTGCCACATTGCCGCCGCGTATGACGTCAACTGTTCGCGCTGCGCGAACGAAAGCGGCTTTGCCGGACCTGAATGCGCCGTCCCGCCGAACAACGAAAACGGAACGTCCAGAAGAAACAGCAGCGCCGCCAGCTTCAGCAGCGCGTGCGGCGAAACGAACAGTACCGAAAAAACCGCACCGACCCACAGGCAGTCCGTCCACGTCCGGCGATCCGTTGCGTCGGCAGACTGTGCGAACGTCGTCCAGTCCAGCAGACGTTTATGGCTGACAAAACTGCGCCAGAGCGCCTTGACGATCGCAGACGCGCTGCAGAGCGCTGCGGACGGCAGCATCATAATCTGCGCAAGAGCGCGCAGGAAATGTCCGAGCGCGTCGGGCACCTCGCCGGAGTAGAACAAACGCGACACCGCGGACGGACCGCGAAAAAGCAGCGCGCGGATCGACGCAAATAAGCTGTCGCCTGCCACGGACAGGATGCACACGCCGCACAGCCACGGCACGATTTCGCCCGGCAGGAACGCACAGGCAAGCAGAACGCCCAGCGCAGCAACGCTCGTCAGCGAACGGCGCAGATTGTCGAACAGCTTCCAGCGCGAGAGCGCGCTGAGCGGATTTCTGCCGAATAAAAAACGCAGATTCTGCCAGTCTCCGCGCAGCCAGCGGTCGAGCCGATCGAGAAAAACGCGCTGATTCTTCGGAAATTCGTCCGTCACCTGCACGTCCGAAACGAAGCCGCACCGCAGATACCCGCCCTCCAGAATATCGTGACTGAGCACGCGTCCCTGCGGCAGCGCTTCGTCAAGCGTCTCATAGAACGCCCGCACGTCGACAAGCCCCTTCCCCGCGAAAACGCCCTCGCCGAACAAATCCTGATATCGCTCACCGATCACATTGTCGTAGGCGGACAATCCTCTGTCGGCACGCAGGATGCGCTGAAAACGCGTCCCTCCGGACGCTGCGGTACACACGCGCGGAGCGAGCACACCGTATCCGGCCGTCACGATCCTGCGTTTCGGATCAACGACCGCCTGCTGCAGCGGATGCGCCGCCACCGAAACGAGCTGCGCCGCCGCATCCATCGGAAGAAGCGTGTCCGCGTCGAGCAGAAACAGATAGCGCGTGTCCGAAAGACCATCCGTATCGCCCGAAAGATGCGCAAAGCCGCCCGGCTTGCCCATGATCTCACGGACGAGCTGCGTGATCGCGCCGCGCTTGCGTTCCCATCCGGAGAAACAGCCTTCGGTCGGCGCGTAGACGCGCGGGCGGATCGCCAAAACGAATCCGCCGCCGTTCCGTTCGTTGAGCCCCGCAATAACACGTGCCGCCGCCGCGATATCCGACCCGTCCTCCGGTTTTTCCGGCGTACCGGACTGACGCAGGTCGGCGAGCAGACAAACCTTTATATATGCCTGTCCGTTGGACAGATACAGCTGTTCGAGATGCGATTCCAAAAGCGGCGCTTTGGCGGCAGGCGGCAGCAGCGTGGAAACCGTCAGGAGCGTCTGCCGCTCCTTCGGCACCGTGTCCATCTCCATGCGCGGCATCCGCACGCTGCGTACGCCGTGCAGAGACAAGCGCATGCAAAAGCCCGCCGTCACCGCCCACATGGGCAGAAACAGCGTGATCGCCGCCCAAGCGCGGTGCAGCCAAAAACCGATCGCCGTGCAAAGCAGCAGCGGCAGCAGCACCTCAAGTACGAGAAACAGCGCGCCGCGCTTTACGGGAAACGGCGGCAGGATATAGGCGCCAACGTGCCGCGCACGCGGCGTTTTCCCGCTTTGTGCCCTTTCCAGAACAGCGCTTGCATATGCGTCGGCATCCGTCCGTTTGCGCGCGGCGGCACAAAGCAGAAGCGTGCGGTACATTTCGCGCGACGACGCTTCCATTTCCGCATACGCGTGCACGGGATCCTGCCGCAGGATCCGTTCGACCGGACTGATCGCGCCGCAGAGCTTCTCAAAATCCACGTCAGGCAGCATGCGCAGCTTCCGTACGGCCTTGCCGATCCTTTGCGCGTCGGATACGCCGTCTGCACACGCGCGCAGGATCACGCGCTGCAGCATCGCCGGCAGCGCCTGCGTCTCGGCTTCGGTCAGTCCTTTGTCCGCAAAAAACTGCAGAAGCGTATCGGTCGTCCACACCGGAACGCCGTCACAGGCCGCGTCACAGACCGCTTCCAGCGCGGTCGGTGTCTTTGTGCCTTTCGGCAGCGGCGGCAGGGCGCGGATCTGCGTGCAGACGTCCTTTGCCGCACGTTCAAACAGATATGCGTTGTCGCAAAGCCATTCCTGCGCCGGCGTTTTCACAGCGGCACGCATCGCGGCTTTGCAGGCACGGCGGAGCTTCACCGCATCCGCACGCACTTCTCCGAGCCATCTGCCTGCCCGAACCGTTTTTTGCACGTTCATCGTCCTTTCCGTTTCCATAGCTTGGCTGCCGCCGATACGACCGACAGCGACGCACGCAGCAGCACGAACACGCGCAAGACTCGCAATACACGTTCCGCAAGAGCCAGCATACGCCAGCGGCGTACAAACGCATTCATCGGTTTTCCTCCCCGCTCGTCAGGTATACGGCGTGCGCGATGCCCGGCACGCTCTCGCCCTGCAGGGGCGACACAGCCGACAGCAGCGCGCCCGTCCCGACGAACAGCACGCGCCGCAGACGATTCTCCCGCAGGCGGTGCAGGATATACCCGCAAACCACCGCCGCGCTGCAGCCGCAGCCGGACCCGCCCGCGTGAACGTCCTGCTTCTGCATGTCGTAAAGCATCAAACCGCAGTCATTGTGCACGCCGTCGATCGACAGTCCGTGCTGCTTTTTCAAAAGTTCCAGCAGAAGCCGCGTCCCGACCACGCCCAGATCGCCGGTCAGAATCATATCGTACTGCCGCGGCTCGGTGTCCGTGTCGCGCAGGAATGCGGCAATCGTCTCGCAGGCAGCCGGCGCCATCGCCGCACCCATATTGGCCGAGTCGGTCACGCCGCAGTCCTCGATCCGCCCGAAATGCACCGCCTCGATCCGAGGCCCCGCGCCCTGCGCTCCGATCACGGCAGCGCCCGCGGCCGTCGCGGTCCACTGCGCCGCGGGCGGACGCTGTCCGCCGTATTCGAGCGGCATACGGAACTGCTTCTCCGCCGCACAGAAATGCGACGAAGTCGACGCGACCGCCGTGCGGACTGCGCCGCAGTCCGTCAGCACGGATGCAAGCGCGAGCGTGAGCGCCATCGTGGAGCATGCGCCGTAGACGCCCGCCAGCGGCATATGCAGCTGCCGCACGCCGAACGACGTCGCCATGCATTGGTTCAAAAGATCGCCTGCCAGAAGCAGATCGATCTGCCGCGGCTGCAGAAGTAATACAAAAAACAGCACCCGGATCAGGGAGGGAAAATTCGAATGAACGTATATGACTGGGATGACACGATCTACCGCGGTGATTCAACCTTCGGATTCGTGAAGTATCTGTATGTGAAGAAGCCGAAAACGCTGCTCTCCATTCCCCGCACGGCGGTCTGCGGGCTGCTTTTCGTGCTGAAAATCATGCCCAAACTGACCTTCAAGCAGAACCTGTATCATATGTTCGTGTTTGTCGACGACATGGAAAAGACGGTCGAGGAATACACATCGTCACATCTCGGTCATGTCAAGCAGTGGTATAAGGACCATCAGCAGGAGGACGACCTTGTCATTTCCGCTTCGCCGGAATTCCTGATCCGCTCCTTCTGCGAAAAGGTGAATATCAGAACCTGCATGGCTTCCAAAGTCGATATGCATACCGGCAGATACGAAGGCGAAAACTGCCATGGCGAAGAAAAGGTCAGAAGATTCCGGGAAATCTTTCCGGACGGGAAGATCGGGGAATTCTATTCCGACTCCTATTCCGACACACCGCTGGCAAGACTGGCGGAAAAAGCCTTTCTCGTCAAAGGTGACAGATTCCTGCCGTGGGAGAAATTCTGAAAGAGCCAGCCGCTTCCAAAGCGGCTGTTTTTTTAATACAATTACAGGCGATGAAACGTACGGTACTGGGCATCCTCGCACACGTGGATGCCGGCAAGACAACCTGTATCGAAAGCATGCTGTATCTTTCCGGAGCGATCCGGAAGATGGGCCGGGTGGACCATAAGGACGCATTCCTGGACTATGACGAGCAGGAGCGTGACCACGGTATCACCATCTATGCCAAGGAAGCCCATTTCTTCTATGAGGACACAGAGGTTTTCGTCATTGACACGCCCGGCCACGTCGACTTTTCAGCGGAGATGGAACGCACCCTGCAGGCACTGGATCTGGCAGTGATCCTGATCAACGGCCAGGACGGTGTGCAGGCGCATACCGAAACGATCTGGAACTGTCTGCAGACATACAATGTTCCGGCTGTCATTTTCGTCAACAAGATGGATATTTCCTTCCGCAGCCAGGAGGAACTGCTTGCCGATCTCAAAAAGCACTGTTCTTCATCCTGCATTCTCTGGAATGAGGACAGGGAAGAGGAACTCGCCATGGTTTCGGAAGAGATGATGAACCGGTACCTGGAAGAAGGAACCATTCCCGCTGCCATGGTCCGTCAGGCTGTGGCGGAAAGAAAATGCTTTCCGGTCCTGTTCGGTTCGGCACTGAAGCAGACGGGAATCAGGGAACTGCTGGACTGCGTGGCGGAAGTATGTCCGGAAAAACACTTCCCGGATGAATTCGGT
>CADAGA010000118.1 GCA_902787275.1 Oscillospiraceae bacterium
ACGCAGATAATAGGTTGATACGCCCTTTTCTCGCATTGTGTCCCACAGTTTGTCGAAAACGATCATACAAAACATCTCCTTGACATTTTGTATTATGGGGATTATAATCACAACTATTAAGGGGATATAATCCCCATGCCAGGGAGTTTTTTATGTCTTCTTGTACGTTTTTCGGACATACGGACACACCAAAAGAAATAGAGCCGATCTTACGGTCGACTCTAATAGAGTTGATAGAAAAACAAAATGTGCATCTCTTTTTTGTGGGCAATCACGGTTGCTTCGATCAAATGGTCACAAACACGTTAAACACATTGAAAAACCAGTATCCGGAAATACAGTTTTACATCGTACTGGCTTATCTTCCAACAGAAAAACAAATAGAAACCAATAAAACAGATACTGTATTTCCTGAAGGAATTGAATGCGTTCCAAAACGGTTTGCGATCGTTTGGCGAAATCAATGGATGATTGACAGAAGCGATTTTGTAATCACTTTTGTTCAAAGAAACTTTGGCGGTGCGGCAACCTTTCAAAAGAAGGCAGCAAAAAAAGGAAAAAGAATCATTAACCTTGCAGAACGGTGCAAATAAAACACCGGAATCTTCACAACCGAAGGTTCCGGTGTTTGTTTACTCGTTTATTCTGCTGCTCCACTGTGCGACCGCGTCGGGGGAGAAATCCTCCGGCGCTTTTTTGTAGAGCTTCTGCGTGCGGCTGCCGCGCAAAATTCCGCGGACGACTTTTCCGAACGCGGCGGGCCTGCGCATCCCGCGCACGAGCTTTCCGAGAAGCGCGGACACAGTCATGTTCTGTCCCGCGCCTGCAAGGTCAGCGGACTCGACGACGCGGTTTGCAAACAGAAAATCGACGTCCTCCCGCGGCATGGTCAGCAGCGCGTTTTTCAATCCCTCGTTCTTCGCCGTGTCGCCGCCGTACAGGCGGTGGAAATCGCGGTTGTAATGCCACAGATCCGCCGCGGTACACGCGGGGTGTGCGAGCACCGTTTCGGCGAGGAGCTTTCCGGCGCGCAGGGACAGGTCGATGCCCATGCCGTTCATCGGCGTGGTCATAAAGGCGCTGTCGCCGATCGCGGCATAGCCGTCCGCGACCATGCACGTCAGCGGCCGGCGCACGGGGATGAAGCCGTACTGTCCGCCGTGCACGATCCGCTCGCCCATCCACGGATGCGATGTGCGGAACCCCTGAAGATGGCCGTCGATCTGCTCCTTCGTCAGCGGGTCGACGCGTCCGATCAGCACGTCGACACTGTCGGGATTCGTGCAGAACCACGACAGTCCCGCTTCGCCCTCGTGCCGCAGATACACCTCGAACGGGATATCCGGCACGGGTACGTTATCTTTACGGTCAAAGTACGCGCGGAACGCGTAGAACAGCTCGCCGCGCGCAGGGCTTTTTTCAATGCCGGATTCCGGCGGCAGATTCTGCCGCACCGGCGAGAACACGCCCGCCGCGTCGATCACGAGATCTGCGGAAAGCGAACCCGCGTCCGTGCACAGTCCCGTCACGCGGCCGTCCTTGACGATCGGCTTTTCGACACGCGTGCCGAACGCGAACCGCACGCCGCTCTTTTCGGCGCGCTCAAGCAGCATCCGCAGCAGCGGCTTGCGCCACATGACTTTCTGCTCGGCGCCCTCGGGGAAATGCACGTCGACGTGCGTTTTTTTGTCGGGACTGACGAACGTGCAGTCGCCGCGCACGCGCCAAACGTCTGCGGGCAGATCACTCTCTTTAATTTTCAAAACGTCACACAGAAGCGAAAACGTGAACCGATCCTCCCAGTCGTGACCGAGCGCGTCGCGCTGCTTTTCCTCCAGCACGGTGACGCTGTGTCCTGCCCCGGCAAGCAAAGCACCGGCGACCAGTCCGCCGTGTCCCGCGCCCGCGATCAGAATATCCATACAGTTTCCTCCGAATCAATGCAGGCGCAGAACGCGCGTAACGATCAGCAGAAGATTTTCAAACCAGACGTGCAGCACGGTGAAGAACGACTGTGCTTTCGCCGCGGCGTTCCGCGCGTTGTTCTGCACGCCGTACCCCTCGATCGTGCCGTGGTTGTCGTCCACGCCGTCCGCGTCGAACGCAAATTCATACAGGAACGGAGAAAGAAGCGCCAGCAGGAAGAATTCTCCCGGCGTGACCGCGCCGAACGCCTTGCAGCCGAGCTTCGTAAGCTCCTCCGCGATCCCGGCGTCGGTTTTGCCGAGCAGCCGGTTCGCGCCGCCCAGCAGCACCTTGTCGTTGAACTTCGCCAGATCGTCGTGCAAAATCAGGTTGACCGCGCGCAAAAGCAGCGTCACTTCCGTGCTGTCCAGCGCGAAATGCTCCCCGCCCGCGTAGTGCATCGAGACCAGCTCCGTCGCGAGATCCCACGCGTTTCGGTAGTCGCTGTCGGGAATGTCGATGCTGTACGCTTTGCCGAGTGCCTGCACGCTGTTTTCGCCGTAGAGCGGCATTGTCAGCAGCTCGTTCAGGCGGGAGAACACGGCGTACGCCGCGCCGTAATAGAAATCGCTCTCTTTGATCCCCATTTTTTCCAGCGTCAGGCTCAGCCACAGGCGGTACTCCACGCCCTTCTTGAGAAAGCCTTTGGCGTAGGCGTTGAGGTCGTCGTTCATGGCGCGGATCTGCGCGTCCGTGTAGCCGCGCACGGCTGCGGTCAACGCGTCTGTGTCGATCCGTTCGACCGGCACGCTGTCATAACGGATCGCGTCGTCCGCAAAAGAAAGCATCAGGTAAGACAGCGGATACATTGTCAGCGACGTGACCGCGAAGTCGTAGATCTTGTTGCCGAGCGCGCTTGTAAAGACGGTCGCATCGCCGCAGTGCTCATGACCGGAAACAACGACGCGCACACCCCAATCGGCGAACAGCTCCGCCGTCGTGCGGTGGAAACGCACGATGAAGTTGCGGCTGACGACGCGCTGCATCGGCATGTGATCGAGCAGATTGTGGTGCATCATCACGATCGGATACCGGCCGTCCCGTTTCGCCTTGGCGGCTTCGGCGCGGACAAAATTCAGTTTGTCAAGCGTCATACCGTCCTCGGTGGACTTGTTGTAGTCGCAGCTGTCGAGCGCGATCAGACGGTATTTTTCGCCGAGATCGGCGGTGTAGGAGCAGTCGTTTTCGCGAACGGTCAGCGCGCGGTCATAGCCGAAGTCGGCATAGATCTCTTTGAAATCCTGCATTTTGGTTGCGCTGTCGCCGGCGCCGAGATCGTGGTTGCCGTCGATGACGAACACTTGCTTGCCGCTCTCGCGCTCGAACGAACGGAGTTTTTCGGCGACCGCCTCGTGCTCTTCGCGCAGACGCCTGCCGCTGTCCGCAAGGTCGCCCGCGATCAGCACGTAGTCACAGTCGCTTTCGGCGCACTGCCGAAGAAAAGCGTCGATGATGAAGCCGCTCTCGTCCTCCATTGCCGCGCGGCGGTTGGCGTACCAGAACAGCGGGTCGTCGATCGAACCGATCTCGGGTCCCTCTATCTCCTCGCGCGGGAAGTTGAAGTGCAGATCGGACGCGACCGCCAGACGCAGATCCGCGTCCGCCGCCGACGCCGCGACGTTCAGCGCAGACACGATCAGCAGCAGCGAAAGCAAAACGGACAGGGTTCGTTTGCAAAAATGTTTCATGCACACTTCCTCCTTTTCAGAGCAGAACAACGTTCCAGCCGCCCGCAAGGAAGCGGCGCAGCAAGATAACGTCCTTGAGGTCGAGTACGCCGTCGCCGTTGACGTCGGAATCTGTTTCGCAGATCGTCACGTCCCAGCCGCCGGCAAGACAGCGGCAGAGCAGGACGGCATCGAGCAACGTGATCTCGCCGTCCCCGCTGGCGTCGCCGCCGCGCAGGACCGTCGCGTTCAGATGTTCCGCGCCCCATGCAGCGCCGCTCGCCGAGCCGGTATACGCGACGTTGCCGACGACGTAGAATGCGTTTTGACCGATGCTTCGCACGCCGGACGGGATCGTGACGCTCGCAAGATTCACGCAGTTGCAGAAGGCATAGCTGCCGACGGCAGTCACGCTGTCGGGGATCGTCACGCGCGCAAGACCTCTGCATCCGAAGAACGTGTAATCGCTGATGTATCGCAGTCCGGGCGGAAGCGTGACGTCCTTCAAACCGACGCAGCCCCGAAACGCGCTGCTGCCGATCGCCGTCACACTGTCGGGGAACGTCACATGCGCAAGTCCCGCGCAGCCGACGAATGCATAATCCTCGACGGTCGTTACGCCGGACGGGATCGTGTACGACGCGATTGCGCTGCCCGCCGGAAACTGGACAAGCGTCGACCCGTCTTTGCGCAGCAGCACGCCGTCCGCGTCGCTGCAATAGTCGGCGTTGCGCGCATCGACCACGATCGCGGACAAACCCGTGCAGCCGCCGAACACACCGACGCCGACGGTCGTCACGCTGTCGGGGAGCGTCACCTGTGCAAGACTCGTGCAGCCGGAGAACGCTTTGTCGCCGATCGTCGTCACGCCGGAAGGGATCGTGACGTCCGTCAGTCCCGTACAGCCGGAAAAGGCAAACGCGTCGATCTGCGTCACGCTGTCGGGGATCGTCACCTGCGCAAGACTCGTGCAGTCGGAGAACGCATTGTCGCCGATCGTCGTCACGCCGGAAGGGATCGTGACGTCCGTCAGTCCCGTACAGCCGGAAAAGGCGTTCGACAGTATCCGCCTAACACCGCTGCCGATCGTCAGGCTCTCCAGCTTTGTGCAGCCGGAAAAAGCCCATTCGCCGATCTCCGACACGCCGTTTCCGATGACGATCGTCTGCAGCGCGGTACGGGAAATCATCGACACGGGAATGCTCCGCACGCCCGCACCGAGCCGGACTGTCCCGAACGCGCAGCCGTCAAATGCATTGCTGTCGATGTTTGTCACGCTGTCGGGGATGGTAATATCCGTAAGACCTGTACAGTTCTCAAACGCAAGAAAGCCGATGCTTGTCACGCCGTTCCCGATCGTGACATCCGTAAGGCTTGCACACTCGCCGAAAGCGTCCTCGCCGATAGAGGTCACACTTTCGGGGATTGTGACGCGATGGAGGCTCGTACACATGTAGAATGTTTCGGCAGCGATACGCCTGATCCGATTCGGCAGCGTCACTTCGGCAAGATTCGTACAGCCGGAGAACGCGGACGAGCCGATGGCGGTCACGTTGTCGGGGATCGTCAACTGCGTCAGTCCCGTACATCCGGAAAAGGCGCTGCTGCCGATGGTCGTCACACCGGATGGGATGGTCAAGTGCATAAAACCCGCGCAGCCGCTGAATACGCCGTAGCCGATCTGCGTAATGCCGTCGGGGATGGTCACGTCCGCAAGACGCGCGCATCCGGAAAACGCTCGATCGCCGAGCGTTGTGACGCCGGACGGGATCGACGCGTCGGCAAGCAGCGCGCAGTCGCAGAAAGCATACGAGTCAATCCGCGTCACGCCGTCGGGGACGGGAGCGCTCGCAAGGTTCGTGCAACCGTTAAAGGCAGAGTTGCCGATCCTTGTCACGCTGTCGGGGATCGTCGCGGCAGTCAGGTTGACGCACGCGCAAAAGGCAAAGCTGCCGACGCTCGTCACACCGCTGCCAATCGTCACGGTCCGGACGGCGGAACGGTGGGAATACCACGGCGGATCGACGGTATAGGAATAATCCTTCATGTCGCCCGTACCGGTGATCGACAGCACGCCGGTCGTCGTGTCGAGCGTCCATGCGGCTTCCGCACCGCAGGAACCGGAGAACGTCTGCGCCGACGCGGTCAGCCCGCCTGCCGTCATGGACAACAGAAGCAGCACGCACAGCAAAACGGACAGCGCACGTTTCAAAACAGGTTTCATGGAAGCAGCCTCCTTTTATGGTTGCAAGTCGCCCAGAACATCTTCGAGCGACGGATACGACGCGATCGCGCCGCGCACCTGCACACTGCGGGTACAGAACGCGTTGGAGAAGCGCAGGCACTCCGTCAGCGTCTCTTCGGACAGACCGGCAAGGTCGTCCCGTCCGACGCCCTTTCGGTGCAGCATCCACAGGAACGAACCGGCAAAACCGTCGCCCGCGCCGGTGGTATCGACCGCGATCCCGGGCAGCCCGTCCACGTGCGCTTCGCTCCCAGCGGTCAGCGCCGTCGCGCCGTCCTTGCCGAGCGTGTACAGCAGGAGCTTGACGTTGCCCACAAGCAGTTTCGGCAGCGCCTCGTGAATATCGTCCGCGCCGGTCAGAAACTCCAGCTCTTCGTCGGAGATTTT
>CADAGA010000119.1 GCA_902787275.1 Oscillospiraceae bacterium
CGATCAGCGGAAGCGCAGACGTCAGGATCGGCTCGGCATACTGCGAAAGCAGGACGCACAGATTCTCCACAAGCCAGCGCAGGTTCGTCTTGCCGCTGTTCTGCGTCTTGGACACGATGTCCTCGAGGCAGTTGATGCTTGTGTTCTTGAACAGCGCGTTGTCACTCTGGAACACGCCGTTGAGGATACGCTTGAGCAGCGTGAGCACGAACTGGATCACGTTCTGGTACAGTTCGCCTTCCGCCTTGGGCGGGTAGCCGGCGTTCGTGCCCTGATAGGTATTGAACAGGGTCAGAATCTTGTCAAGCTGCGACAGATCGAGGTTGACGATCGCGTACAGCAGATTGTCCAGCAGCAGTGAACGCGTCACGTTGCCGGTGTACTGACCGTTCTGCTTGTAGGACTCCATGCACTGATCGGGAAGCCACGTGATGTTGAGCACGTTGTTCCACAGCAGGATGTCCATGTTCTTCCACGCGACCATGTTCGTCGCCGTGGGCGTGGTCACGAGATCGAGGTTGTTCGTGCGAAGCAGGCCGCCGAACTGATCGATCACCCAGTTGAACATCCACTGGATCGTCTGGTCAAACGTCAGACCCGCGGGGATCGCCATGGTGGTCTTGGCGTTCAGGAAGTAATACAAATAATCGGAAAGGACCGTGAACTCATATTTGGTCTGCGGGACAAAGCCGGGGTTCAGCTTCGGGCCGTCCGCGCCGATCTTGTAGTTTTCGATCATGGCGTAGTAGTCCTTTTCGGGCATCTTGTCTGCCATGATCTCGATCAGCGCGTAAGTCGCGAGCGCATAGCCGTTGAGCGGGACTTCCGTCACGACGCCGGTCAGATCGTCGCGCTGCGGCATCGTCAGCGGGATGTCCATGTAGTCGATCATGCTCGTCAGCACCGTGCGCAGCAGGTACGTGAGCATCTCCGGCTCGGTCAACGTTGCGAGCGTGTCGGCGTCGAACTTTTCAACGGTGTCGTAGGACGTCAGGCTGCCCATCAGGCCCTGTGCCGTATCGAGCAGCGCACGCAGCAGCGTCTGGAAATCGGGTGTCAGCGAAATGCCGTCGTCCGTCACGCGGATGAACTTGGACAGCGCGCCGTTGCGGATGTCCAGAATGTCGTTGACGAGGTATTCCACCAGCGCGTCGCCCTCAAGACCTTCGGGAATCGTGATGTCCAGAAGACCGGTGAGCAGCGGAACGAGCATATCGGTGTTGCCCGACAGCAGATCGGTCAGCGCGGGCTTGCCGAACTGCTTGATCGCAGCGCGCAGCACGCAGCGGATCAGCTGATAGACGTTGATGTTGCTGAGCTTGAAGTTCGTCACGCCCGGCGCGGACATCACGCCGGCAGCGATCAGCTCGGCCTCAAGACCGTCCATGATGGCGTTTTTGCCGCCGATGAAGCCGTAAAGGAACTCGTTGACCATATCGTCGAGCGTGCTGTTCTCCGTCACGACCGTGCCCTCTTTGACCTTGTCGCCGTCCTTGAACAGCGCCTCGAAGACGGTCTTCTTGATCATGGCATGCACGTCGCCGACCGTATCGTTGATGTCAAGGAAGGAACCGATCATACCGTTGTCCCACTTGCCGTCGACGACCTTGCCGATCAGATCAACGTTGTCTCTCAGGAAATTGCACACCGCATAGATGATCTGCAGATCCGTACTGCCGACGGTCGTGCGGTACGGCGAAGCGATCAGGGAGCCGAAGCGAATGTTGTCCAGATCGCCGACCGTGGTTTCCGTGACGAGGATGTTGTCCATCAGACCGCTGTCGACGAGACTGTGGACGGTCCGCAGGATGCCGTCGATCGAGCGCGCGTCATAAGACACGTTCAGAGGCCAGCCGATGCTGCCGTGCAGCTTGCCGCCCTTGTCCGCGTCCATCTTGGTGAGCATCGCATCGATCTTGTCCAGGATCATCGAACCGCACTGGTACACGCTGATCACGGGATGATCGAGCGCGTTGTTGCCCGCGGGGTGCGAATAATCCGCATACTCTGCCCAGACGCCTGTGGTCATACAACCGAAGCACAGGAGCATAGCCATGAGAATGCTGATCAATCGAATGGATTTTTTCATGATTGAGCACCTCCAATAGTTCTCAAAGCCGATGGAGACCGCACGGTCTCCGAAGTCCGTTTCGTACGCCTGCATGAAGAAACACATACAGAAAGTACGATTTTACTGCATAAATATTATATATGTATTTGTCTCGGTTGTCAATGAAAAAAAGCCCCTTTTTTCATTTTAAATGTAGAATTTGGCACGCCGTTTTTGTGCAAAACAGCGAAAAGAATGAATATACAGCGGCATATTCAGCCGCTGTATTCCAAATGAAAATTATGAGCAGTTTCCTGCGTCGCGCCCCGCTGCGTCTACTGCAGGATGCGGCGCAGCGCCTCGCGCACGGCAGCGCGTCCGGCGTCCACGGCGTTGTCCTCGAAGGCCGACGCGGAGCCGAAGACCGCCCGCAGCAGGCGCGCATACGTCGGGATCGCCAGCGGCAGCAGCAGCAAAAAAGCCGCCCTGCGCCGCGCGCGTTTCTCCGACCAGAGCCGTCCGCTCAGGCGCATCATCAGCCTGCCCGCAGGGTCGTCCTCGGCAAAAACACGGCGCGGCATCCCCTCGATCGCACCGCCGGAGATCTGCACGAACGCGTGCGCCGATTTCGCCGCTCCGCACGTGAAAAGTCCGCTGAAAAAGGTAAACTGGAAGACGTAGCCGTAATCCTCGGCGTCCAGACAGAAGTTGTGCAGGTGCGCGCCGACCGTGCCGTCCGCCGAAAGCAGCTCGATCGTCAGCTCGCCCGTACCGGCGTCGTATGCCGCCGGACGCGCCGCGATCGTCGCGAACGTGTCGTCCGCGCCGTAGCCGTATTTGCAGTAGATCGCGATCTCGCCGTCGGGGTTGACCGCGTCGTAAAACGCCGCAAGATCGGCGTCGAGCGTCATGCGCATCTCATAGACCGTTTCGCCCTCCGCCTTCGTCACGGCAAAGCCGCTGAACGCCGGCAGTCCGACGCGTGCGCCGACCAGTCCCCCCGCGGACGCGTCCGCGTTGCGGTAGTAATCCTTCGCGGTGAACGCGTAGTACGTCACGTCGTCGAAAAGATTCCCGCGCGGAGAGAACAGAACGTACGTCCCCGGCTCGATCGGCGCGGCCGCTCCCGGGTAGTCGGACAGCTCCGCAACGCCGTTTTTTTCACAGATAAATTCTAAATTCGCAATTCTATCGTAGTTCCAAGTCTCGATCGCGGCTGCCGGTTCGTCATACACGCGGCACAAAAACAGCGGTCCCTGCGCCAGCGTTTCGGGGTCGCGCACCAGCGCGGAAAGGTCGATCCGACTGAGCATTTTACCGCCGTAGAACAGCACGTCGCCGATGCGCGTGTACGCCCCGCCGAACGCCGCGTCCGCCGCGAAGCACGTCCCGCCCGCGAGCAGACACACGCACAGAAGAAGCGCCAGCACCCGTCTGCAAGTTTTCATCCGGTTCCCCTCCTTTTTTCTGAATCATAACATATTCCCGTGCCTTCGTCAACGAAAGCGAAAAAAAAACGATCCGAAAGAGTCCTCCTTCGGATCGTTCAAAGTCACAGATCGCTCAGCGCTCGCGGATCGCGTCGATCCATGCGCCGGACAGGATGTACGGGATCCACTGCCACCAGACGAGCTGGCAGTCCACGGTACGGCCGTCCATCCAGATCGAATCGCGGCCGCACTGGATGTACAGCGCCATCGCCGTCGAGCCGCGGCGGTTAAGGGTCAGTTTGTTGCCGCTGATCTTCGCCACGGAGCTGCCGACGGACACGCTCATGCAGGACGGGATCGAGTACGGATCGCGGAAGAGCGTGAAGCTGTCGCTCCACAGGCCGTTATAGGACTTCTCGGCGAAGACGTAATCCTTGCCGTACACGACGGCTCTTCTGCTGAAGATATGCTTGCCGCCGCGGAAATAGAACGCGGAGATGTCAGCCGCGCCGGTCGCCTTGATCAGACCGCCGACCTGGATGAGGTTGGCCGTCACGACGCTGTAGGCGAAATCGGTTTCTTCGTCTTCCTGCTGCAGCGGTTCTTCACCGGGCTCCGGATCCTGCCAATCCGACTCCTCGGGCACGGAGTTGGCATAGAGCTGGGAGGCATTCATCACAAGCGCTTCCTCTGCCACGACGCCGGCATAGCCGCCGAACGCGTTGACCGTCACGTGGTTGAGCATGACCGTAGGCGCGCTGATGCCGATGCTGATGCTTTCGTTCTTCGTCTTGGCCATAGCGCCGTTGACATTGAGCACCGCAGGCGTATACGCCGGCAGCGCGGCGCCGTTTTCGTCATAAAGCGCGTTTTCGATCGTCAGCTTGCCCTCGACGATCCAGCCGATCGCGCCCTTGTATTTCTCGTCGTCCGCGTTGAAGGTCACGTTGCCCGCGATACGAACGGTCAGGTCGCCGTCGCAGTACAGACCGCAGTAGGCGCTGCGGCTGTCGATCAGCTCGGACATGGTGTAGTCGTTGTAGAATGTGAGGACGTAGCCGACGTTCTTTTCATAGGTCAGCGTGTAGTATGCCTGCGTGTTTCTGTCGATCGCGTACACGCGCACGTTGCCGGCCTTGCCGACGGCGTCGAGCATCGGAATCAGGTTGTCGTCGGTTTTGTCCTTTTCACCCACGTACAGGACCGACGGCTCGTTTGCCGCGCTTGCCGCAAACGGCAGACAACTCAGGAGCATCGCGACGGCAAGAAGCGCCGCAAAGATTTTTTTCAGATTCATAATCAACATCCTTTCCTGTGTTATTTTCCATTATATAGCATCATTTCGCCGTTTTCAACTGCTTTCGCGTATTTTCTTACGGTTTTTTGCGGATTTTCAGCGCGATCGACTCGAATACGGGGATGCAGTCCGCCGCGCCGGACGTGCCGTCCTCGCAGAATACCGTCAGCACGTACCGCGGTTCCTGCGCGGGAAAGAAGCCGCTGTACCACGTGCCCAGCTGTTCTTCGCCGCCGCGGTACACGCCGGTCTGCGCCGTCGCCGTCTTGCCGCCGCAGTCCTTGAACGTCAGACGCTTCGTCTCGGACGCGGCGTAGACCAGCATCTCCCGCAGTGCTTCGGAGGTGCTTCGGCGCAGCACGCGCGTCCCCTGCGAAGGCGCCGTTTCCGACCGCGCGCCGTCGTCGCCGATCAACGCGCGCACCAGCCGCGGCTCATAATACACGCCGCCGTTGACGCAAGCCGCCGTCGCTGCCGCGATCTGCACGGGCGCCGCCGTCAGACGTCCCTGCCCGAAGGCCAGATTGGCGCGCGCCGCGTCCGTCGCAAGCTCCGCTTCGTCCGGCACGATCCCCGCGCTGCAGGAAAGCTCCGGCGCGAGCGTCACCGCGGTGCCGAGCCCCAGCTTCCAGCTCAAGTCCAGTATCTCGGACACGGGGATCTGCTTTGCCGCATGGATGAACCACGTATTGCACGAGTGATACAGCGCGTCCGGCATCGTGAGCGCGCCGTGTCCGGTGCGCAGATGGCAGTGGAACGTCACGTCGTTCTGCACCGTCTCTCCGGTGCAGACGTAGGTGAATCCCTCCCCGACGCCGTGCTCCAGAAGCGCCGCCGCGACGATGATCTTGTACACCGAGCCGACGCTCACGCTCTGCAGGGCACGGTCGACGAACGGCGCGTCCGGGTCGTCGAGACGCGCGCCGACGTCCGAAGGGTCGTATTCCGGCACGCTGCACAGCGCAAGGATCTCCCCGTTTTCAGCGTCCAGCAGCACCGCCGAGCCCTTGCGGACGTCCGACTGCAGCAGCCCCTCGCGCACCGCCGCCTGCAGGCGCTTGTCGAGCGTCAGCTCCACGCCCCGCGGCGACGCGACGCCCTCGTCCGTCACCCGCGTTTCGCCCCCGCAAAGCACGCGCCCCGCCGCGTCCACGTCGAACGTCACGCGGCACACGCGCTCCGACAAAAGATCGTCATAGCTCTTTTCCAGTCCGCAGACGCCGTGCCCCGCCGCGTCGCAGTACCCCGCAAGGTGCGGGATCAGAAACCGCTCCGCATACCGCACCGGCTGCATCGCCGTGAACAGTCCCGCGCCGGAGACTTCACCCGTCACCGGCACGACGGCAGGCAGTCCCCGCGACCAGCGCGAGAGCGCCGCGGAAAAATCCCGCTGCCGCGTCACACCCTGCAAAAGCTGCGGCGCGGACGGCGTCGGCGCGGCGACGACCGTGCGCACGGACGTTTCGTTCACGAACGGCAGGCCGCTGCGGTCATAGAGGAATCCCCGGCTGCGCGCGGCCTCCACGGTCAGCGTGCCGCCCGCCTGCGCGCTCTGCGCCGTTCCCGCAGACAGCACGTACAGCCGCAGCATCAGCAGCGCCAGAGAAAAAACGAGACAAAAAAAGACCGATACAACGCGTTTCACAGTCATCACCCTGAAAACAGATCGTATCGGTAGTATGCCCGGGAGGAAGCGGAATTTGCCGTGCAAATTCCGTAATGAAGAATGAAGAGTTTCGGGCGGGCTTCGCCCACACCCGACGATCATTGCCGGCTGCAAGATCGATCAATGCCGCATCATTTCGCTTTTTCCAGCATCGCCTGCACTTCGTCCGTCGTGAACAAGTACTTCTTGCCGCAGAAGCTGCACAGTGTCTCGACCGGCTCGCCCTCGTCCAGAAGCCGCTGCAGCTCCTTTTTGCCGAGACTCAGGAGCGCGCGCGCGTACCGCTCGCGGCTGCACGGGCAGACGTAGCTTATCTGCGCCTCGTCCAGCACGTCGTACGCAAGGCCCGCGAACACCGTGTCGATGATGTCCCGCGGCGTCATGCCGGAGTCGACCATGCGGGAGACGGAGTCGATCTTTTCAATGTTCTTCTCGATCGTCTCC
>CADAGA010000120.1 GCA_902787275.1 Oscillospiraceae bacterium
CGCGACGTCGGCGTCGTTGCGCAGATACGAACCGTAGGCAAACATGATCGCCATCATGATCGACAGGCTGTAGAACACCTGACCGATCGCGTCGACCCAAAGCGTCGGGTCGGCGAGCGCGGAAAGATCCGGAACGAACAGGATGCGCAGACCGTCCATCGCGCCGGGCATCGTGCAGCCCTTCACCGCCATGATGAGCAGCAGCACGACCGGTGCGAACACGGTGAACTTGACGACCTTGCCGACGGAATTCGCGCCGTTGCGGATGCAGAAAAAGATCAGCCCCCACGCGGCGAAAAGGCACAGCAGCACCGCGATCGGGATCTTGGCGCCCTCGATCAGACCGGTCGTCTGCGTCAGATCGAAGAACAGTCCGGCTGCGGCGTCGTTGTTGCCCGTCATGCCGGCGAACTTCCACGAGAACGCAAACATCAGGATGACCCACGCGAACACCACGGCGTAGTAGCAGACGATCACGAACGCGTTGGCCGTCGCCGCCCAGCCGATGGGCTCACATTTTTTGCCGATGCCGCGCATGGACTCGATCGCGCCCTTGTGGAACTTGCGCGCAACGGAGATCTCCATCATCAGAAGCGGCACGCCCATCACGAGCATGGCCGCAAGGTATACCAAAAGGAACGTGCCGCCGCCGTGCTTTGCGGCAAGCCCCGGAAAACGCCACGCGTTGCCCAGACCCACGGCGGACCCGATCGCCGCCAGGATAAATACGAACCGCGAACTCCATTCGCTTCTCTTTTCCATACGTTTCTCCTCTTTGCATTGATTTTTCGGAACCGGTTCCGATACAGACTCCGTTCCTTACTATAATCCACACGTCCGAAAAAGTCAAGAGCGCGTGCGTCGGCGGCGGGCGGAGTGTTGACATCCTCTGCCCGGATATGCTATGATGAATCCATAGAAATCAAAGGAGGAAGATACCATGTCATATTGCACACAGTGCGGCGCGGAGCTTCGGGACGGCGTGCAGTTCTGCCCCGCGTGCGGCGCACCCGTCGCGGACAGCGCACGGCAGCCGGCGCAGCCCTTTGCGAACGGCGCTCCCGCTGGCGGCACGGACGGATTCGATCCGCAGGACGTGCAGCAGAACAAGCTGATGGCGATCCTCGCCTATCTCGGCATTCTGGTGCTGGTGCCGATCTTTACCGCGAAAGAGAGCAAATTCGCGCAGTTCCACGCGAATCAGGGACTCGTGCTGTTCATCTGCGAGGCCGCGTACGGCGTTGTCTACGGCGTCCTGCGCAGCATCCTGCTGGGCATTTCGCATCACCTGGGCTTCGTCGTCGGACTTCTGGGTCTCGTCTACGTCGCATTCGTCGTGCTCGCGGTCCTCGGCATCGTCAGCGCCGCCGGCGGCAAAGCGAAGAAGCTGCCCGTCATCGGCGATTATCAGATCCTCAAGTAAACCGGACGCACCCCGCGCAAAAAAACTCCCCGTACTTTCGTACAGGGAGTCGTTTTTTTGGGGGATC
This sequence comes from Oscillospiraceae bacterium, assembly GCA_902787275.1. GTDB lineage: Bacteria > Bacillota > Clostridia > Oscillospirales > Acutalibacteraceae > UBA1425. Next base: position 1,491 of record CADAGA010000120.1, read on the forward strand.
TCAGAGAAGGCCCTCCGCCTTGACGATCTTCACGATGCGGCTGGTGCCGAGCCGGTCGGCGCCGAGCCGGAGGAATTCCTCCGCGTCCGCGATGGACGAGATGCCGCCCGCCGCCTTGATCTTCAGATGCTGCGAGCAGTGCGCTTTGAACAGGCGCACGTCGTCGAACGTCGCGCCGGCGGTCGAAAAGCCGGTGCTTGTCTTGATGAAGTCCGCGCCGGAATCGGACACGATGCCGCACATCGTGATCTTTTCTTCGTCAGTCAGCAGACACGTCTCGATGATGACCTTCAGCACCTTGCCCGCGCATGCCTCGCGCACCGCGTCGATGTCGCGGCGCACGGCGTCGGTATCGCCCGCCTTCAGCGCGCCGACGGCGATCACCATGTCGATCTCGTTCGCGCCGTTGCCGACCGCGTCGCGCGTCTCGAACGCCTTCGTCTGCGTCGTGCTGTAGCCGTTCGGAAAACCGATCACCGTGCAGATCGGCAGCCTGCCCGCGCAGTAGTCCGCGGCACGCCGCACGTACCACGCCGGAATGCACACCGACGCCGTGCCGTAGCGCATGCCGTCGTCACACAGCGCGCGGATGTCGTCCCACGTCGCCGTCTGCGACAGAACGGTATGATCGACCTTGGAAAGAATGTCGCGAATATCCATATTGTTCCTCACTTTCCCGCAAGTTCGCGGATGATGTCCGCGGTCTGACGCGCGCACGCTTCGATGCCCGCTTCGGTCAGATGCACGCGGTCCTCTTTGATATACAGGGATTTATTCTGCTCGACGGTCGTGTACAGGTCGTTGATGACCACGCCGCGCGCGCGCAGCAGCGGCACGATCGCCTCGTTTTCCCGCACGATCAGCGCGTTGACCTGGTCGGTGCCGCCCTCCAGCACGGGCGTCGTCGTCGCAAAGACGAGCTTTTTGCACATGCCGTGCAGCAGATCGGTGATGCGCAGCATCGAGCGCACGTATTCGTCGAGCGGCGTGAACGCGCCGTCGCCGAACAGATCGCACGCGTCCCACGAGCCGCAGTTGTAATGCACGACCTCGCTCGACTCGATCTGGCGGCGGAAGTCGTGCAGCATGCGCAGCATATAATAAGTAAAGCGGCAGTTGTCGTCCGGCTGCAGCACGTTGAACGACGCGCCGAGGTATTCCGGCACCTTCAGGCCGTAGCCGATCTGGCGGATGGAGTCGCCGAGCAGTGTAACGTTCGTCATCGCGGACCCTCCCGAATCTGTTCTTCGTCCGATATGATACCAAATCCCGCGATCGGTGTCAATGAATCTGCAAATTTTCTTTGAAAAACAGAAACATTTTACTTGACTAACACACTAAAATGTGCTATGCTTGGTGCAGTTATTTGAACAGGAGGTCGTTATGGATCTGATTCGGACTACGGCGCGCAGCGAGGAGACCGATCTGCTTCGCCTGCAGCGGCTCTACGCGCGCTACGGCTACGACAAGTTCCGCATGAGCAAATTCGAGGATTACACGCTGTATCTGCAGAACAAGGATTTCCTCAAGGGCGGCAACATCATCACCTTCAACGGGCCGGACGGCCGTCTGCTCGCTCTGAAGCAGGACGTCACGCTCTCGATCGTCAAGAACGCGCGCGACGAGGCGACGCCCTGCAAGGTCTACTACACCGAAAACGTCTACCGCGCGTCGGACGACACGAACGACATCCGCGAGATCCCGCAGGCGGGCGTGGAGTACGTCGGGCAGGTGGACGTGTACGCGATGAGCGAGGTGCTCCTGCTCGCGCTCGAAAGCCTCTCGGTCGTGAGCGAGCGGTACATCCTCGGCGTTTCGCACATGGGCTTCGTGCGCGGACTGCTGGACGCGGCGGACTTCTCCATGGACGTGCGCCGGCAGGTGCTCGCCTGTATCCAGAACAAATCCGCCCACGAGCTGCACGCGCTGTGCCGTGCGCACGGCGTCGAAGCATCGCTCGAGGAAAAGCTCTGCGCGCTCTCGACCGTGTTCGGAAAGCCCGAGGACTGCTTCCCGACGCTCGAAGGCATGGCGGTCAACGACGCGACCGAAGAAGCCGTGCGGGAGCTGCGGCAGATCTACGACCTGCTGTGTGAAACGGGTCACGGCGAAAACGTGCGCATCGACTTCTCCGTCGCCAACGATATGCAGTATTACAACGGCGTCACCTTCCAGGGATTCGTCGACGGCACGCCCCGCAGCGTGCTCTCCGGCGGACGGTACGACGATCTGCTGCGCAAATTCGGCAGAAAGAGCGGCGCGATCGGATTCGCGGTCTATCTCGATCTGCTGGAATACGGCCGGAGCGGATCGGACGCCGGCGCGGACGCGCTCGTGCTGTACGACCCCGCGGACGTCAAGGGACTCGCCGGAGCGGTGCAGGCACTGCAGCAGAGCGGCAGACGCGTGCGCGTGCAGTCCGAACGGACGGACGACAGAGCTTATAAAACCGTTTACGCGTTTCGGGAAGGAGGTCTCGTCGAGCTATGATCCACATCGCGCTTCCGAAAGGACGCCTCGGTGAAAAGGCGTATCAGATCTTCAAGTCGCTCGGCTACGGCTGTCCCGAGATCGAAGAGGACAACCGCAAGCTCATCTTTGAAAACCCCGAAAACGACGTGTGCTACTTCTGGGCGAAGCCCTCGGACGTGCCCGTCTACGTCGAACGCGGCGCCGCGGACATCGGCATCGTCGGCAAGGACATCCTGCTCGAGCACGGTTCGGACGTGTACGAGCTGCTCGATCTGGGCATGGGCAAGTGCCGCATGGCGGTCGCGGGCATCCGCGGACACCGCCCCGCAGCCGACAAGACGCTGCGCGTGGCGACGAAGTTCCCGAACATCGCGCGCAGCTACTACGCCTCGCAGAGCCGCGAGATCGAGATCATCCGGCTCAACGGCTCCATCGAGATCGCGCCGCTTCTGGGACTGTCCGACGTGATCGTCGACATCGTCGAGACCGGCACCACGCTCAAGGAAAACGATCTGGAACCGTTCGAGACGATCGTCCCCATCAGCGCGCGGCTGATCGCCAACAAGGCGAGCTATAAATTCCAATACGACGCGATCCGTACGATCTGCGAAAAAATCGAAGCCGAAAGGAGTGCGCAGACATGATCCGCACCATCCGATATACCTCCCCCGACGACCTTCAGTTCCGCGAACGCAGCGACAACTCCGACGTGACCGCCCTCGTGCGCGGCATTCTGGAGGACGTGCGGCAGAACGGCGACGCCGCTCTGTACGCTTACAGCCGCAAATTCGACAAGGCGGAGCTGACGGCGCTCGAAGTGACGCAGGCAGAGATCGACGAGGCGTTCGCCGCCGTCGACGAGGCGTTCCTCGACGTCCTGCGCGAAGCGAAAGAGAACATCACCGCCTTCCACAGGCATCAGATCGAAAACGGCTTCACCGTCCACGACCAGGACGGCGTGATCCTCGGCCAGCGCGTGCTGCCGCTGGAGAAGGTCGGCCTGTACGTGCCCGGCGGCACGGCGGCTTATCCGTCGTCGGTGCTGATGAACTGCATCCCCGCGGTGCTCGCGGGCTGCGGCGAGATCGTGATGGTCACGCCCCCCTCCGCGGATGGCAGCGTCAATCCCGCTATCCTCGCGGCGGCCAAGGTCGCCGGCGTCGGCCGCGTCTTCAAGGTCGGCGGCGCACAGGCGGTCGCGGCGCTCGCGTTCGGTACCGAATCCGTGCCGAAGGTGGACAAGATCGTCGGCCCCGGCAACCGCTTCGTGGCGGAGGCGAAAAAGCAGGTGTTCGGTCTGGTGGACATCGACATGATCGCAGGACCGAGCGAGATCCTGATCGTCGCGGACGGCACGAGCAATCCGCGTTTCGTCGCGGCCGACCTGCTGTCGCAGGCGGAGCACGACCGGCTCGCGAGCGCGATCCTGCTGACGGACAGCGAGACGCTCGCACAGGGCGTCGCGGCGGAGCTCGAGCGGCAGATCCCGCAGCTCGAACGCAGCGAGATCGCCGGCTATTCGATCGAGCATTACGGCGCGATCCTGCTCGTCGACAGCATCGCGCAGGCGATCGACGTTTCCAACGCCATCGCGCCCGAGCATCTGGAGCTGTGTCTGGACAACCCGTTCGACTACCTCAACCGCGTGCAGAACGCCGGCTCCGTGTTCCTCGGCAAGTACTGCCCCGAACCGCTCGGCGACTATTTCGCCGGTCCCAACCACACGCTGCCCACCAGCGGCACGGCGCGCTTTTCCAGTCCCCTGTCCGTCTACGACTTCGTCAAGCGCATGCAGTTCACCTACTTCACGCCCGACGCGCTCGAAAGCGTCAAGGACAAGGTCGCGCTGTTTGCGAAGAAGGAAGGCCTGACCGCGCACGCCAGATCCGCCGTTATCCGTTTTGAATAAGGAGCGACCATGAGCAGATTTCTGAAAGAGGCTTTTCGCAGCCTGGATGTTTACGTCCCCGGCGAACAGCCGCGTGACAAAAAATACATCAAACTCAACACGAACGAATCCCCCTTCCCGCCTTCGCCCGAGGTGCTTGAGGCGGTCGCGAAGGAAGCGGGCGATCTGCAGCTGTATTCCGACCCGGAGTGTACCGCGCTTCGCAAAACCGCGGCGGAGCTGTTCGGCGTGCAGCCGGAGAACATCTTCTGCGGCAACGGCTCGGACGAAGTGCTGAACTTCGCGTTCTGCGCGTTCTGCGACGAAAACAAGGGCATGGCGTTCCCGTCGATCAGCTACGGCTT
>CADAGA010000121.1 GCA_902787275.1 Oscillospiraceae bacterium
AAACGCCGTCCTTTTCCGTACAGGTCGCTTTCGTCACGTCGGCGGCAGTCAGCTGGCTGGACCACTTTTGACCGCGGACCGGGAAGGCGTTCATGATCTCCGTAGGCGTCGTATACTTGACGTTGGCTCTCTTTTTATCATAGCCCATGTTGGCGCTGATGAGCTTGTTTGCGATTCCCTGCAGCATCTTATTGCTGATCTCTGCGTCCTCGGTCTGCGTGTTCAGCGTGTAATTGCTGACGATCGCTTTGCTTTCCGTTTTAACGCGGTTGATCGAATCATTATACAGCGCAACGATCTCTTCCTTGGTTTGAGGCGTTTTGTCCTCTTCCGTAGTCTCTTCGGCCTTTTCTGTCGTTTCCGCAGTAGCTGCTTCGGTTTCAGCTTCCGTCGCTGCTTCGGTCGTTTCGGCAGGTTCGGTCGTTTCCGCTTCGGTCTCGTCCGGTGCGGAGGTCTCCGTCTCTGCGGACGTTTCGGAAACGGCTTCGAGCGTGGTTTGCGTTTCGGCCGGCTTGCCGCAGGATGCAAAGCAGCCGAGCGCGAGGATCAGAGCGAGAGCCAGTGCGAGAATGCGCGTCAAGTTTTTCATAGTCATATCTCCTTTCACACAATAAAATTATTATACTATATTCGCCGCATTTTTTCAATACGTAAGCATGATTTTTTCCTGCATCGCGCGTTTTCATAAAAAGGCGTTGACAGCCGCAAAAAAACTGTGTAACATGGTTACAGTATTGGCAAAGGAGAAGGTTTATGGCACATTTTGATATTCCGTTCGAGGATAAAAACTCCGCCCGTAAAATGCTGTACCGGCGCATTGAGCGCATTTGCCGCGACGTTCGCGCGCAGATTTTTGACAACAGCGTTCGCGTGAAGGGCGTATGGTTCCGCGAAGGGCAGTATGCTCCGGATGAGATCGAAAAGGGCGAGTGGCGTCCGTTCGGAGACGAAGAATACTGGGGCAGCCGCGAGATGTATTGCTGGTTCCGCCAGACGGTGACGGTGCCCGACGCATTCCGCGGCAGGGAAGTGGTCTACGCTGTTGATCCCCAGCCGGAGCACGGATGGGATTCAAGCGCTTTCCAATTCATTCTGTTCGTGGACGGTAAGATGGTGCAGGGGATGGATTCCAACCATACTTACGCGATCCTGACGCATTGTGCGACGGGCGGCGAGACGTTCGAGATCTCGCTCAACGCCTATTGCGATGACAACAGCTTTCGCGGGCAGGGGAAGTTCCATGCGTATTTGAAAACGCGCGATACCGTGATGCGCGATCTGTATTACGATTTGTCCGTTCCGCTGTGTGCTGCGCATCAGTACGGCACGGACGATCTGCCGCGCGTGCACATCCTCAAGACGCTGAATGAAGCGGTCAATATGCTCGATCTGTTTTCGGGCGACGCTCAGACCGTCCGCGCGTCTGCAGCCAAGGCGAGCGCGTACCTGCACGAGCACCTGTACGGCGTGCAGAGCCCGATCCGTGTTTCGGCGATCGGTCACACGCATATCGACACAGCGTGGCGCTGGCGCCTGCGACAGACGCGGGAGAAAGCGGCGCGTTCGTTCGCTTCCGTTCTTGCGCTGATGCGCGAATACCCGGATTATACGTTCATGTCCCCGCAGGCGCAGCTTTACGATTTCGTCCGCCAGGATTATCCCGAACTGTTCGACGAGATCGTGCAGCGCGTGCATGAGGGACGCTGGGAAGCGGAAGGCTCCATGTGGGTCGAATCCGATACCAACGTGATTTCGGGCGAGTCGCTCGTGCGGCAGTTTCTTGTCGGAAAGCGGTACTTCCGCGAGGTGTTCGGAACGGACAGCAGGATCATGTGGCTGCCGGATGTGTTCGGCTACTCCGCGTCGCTGCCGCAGATCATGAAACTGGCGGATATCGACTATTTCATGACGACGAAGATTTCCTGGAGCGAAACGGATCGTCATCCGTTCGATACGTTCCTTTGGCAGGGCATCGACGGCACGGAGATCCTCTCGCATTTCATTCCGAGCATGTCGGAGCGCGACAAAGCGGACGGATTTCAAACGACGTACAATTCCGGTCTCAATCCGGACTATATGATCAACGGCTGGCGTCGGTACGCAAATAAGGATCTGAATCAAAACTGGCTTTGTTCCTACGGGCATGGCGACGGCGGCGGCGGTCCGGAGCGCAGCATGCTGGAAAACGGCAGACGTATGCGCGAGGGCATCGAGGGTTGTCCGCAGACGGAACCTGAGTTTGCGCGGACTTTCTTTGACCGTCTTGCGGACGAAGTGCGCGACGATCCGCATCTGCCGCGCTGGCGCGGGGAGCTGTATCTGCAGTTTCATCGCGGCACGCTCACGTCGCAATCGCGCAACAAGCGATATAACCGCAAATCCGAATTCCTGCTGCACGACTGCGAAACACTCCATGCACTATCAGCTTTGCTCACAGGCAGCGTCTATCCTGCCGAAACGCTGCTGGAGGATTGGAAACTCGTTCTGCTCAACCAGTTCCACGACATCCTTCCCGGATCGTCGATCGAGCCGGTTTATGAGGACAGCAAGGTGCAGTACGAGCAGGTGCTTTCAGACGGCGTTGAGCTGTCGGCAAACGCGATCGCGTCGCTGACGGCGCGTATGGATCTTTCGGACGATTCGATCGTCGTATTCAATACGCTCGGATTCGCGCGCACGGATGTCGCAGTTTGTCCGAAACCCGCTATGGACGATTTCGTCCTTTTGGACACCGACGGCAGCGAACTGCCGTTCCAGATTTCGCATGACGGCAAGCTGCTGTTCCTGGCGAAGGACGTTCCCGCAAAAGGGTACAAAGCTTTCCATATCGGCAAAGGTATGCCGACCGACTTCCCGTCCCGCGTCCAAACGGACGGGACGGCGTTTGACACGCCGTACCTTCATGCAACATTTGACGAAAACGGCAATATCTCATGCCTTATCCATAAACAGAGCGGCCGTGCGGTCGCGCCGGAAGGCGAAACGCTGGGTCGTCTGATCGCTTACGAAGACCGTCCCAACGTCTACGACGCGTGGGAGGTAAAGGCGTTCTTTGATGAAAAATACCGCGTCATCGACGACGTGGAGAGCTGTGAGATCATCGAGAACGGTGCGCTGCGGACGGTGCTGCGCATCGTGCGCCGGTTCCAGAAATCCCGTATCGTGCAGGATTACATCTTCTACAGTGATTTTGAACGCATCGACGTGCAGTACGAGATCGACTGGCACGAGGAACATATCCTTCTGAAAGCAGATTATCCTGTCGACGTGAACGCTTCGCGCGCGACGTTCGATATCCAGTTCGGCAATCTTGAACGCACGACGCACAACAACACCACATGGGACAGCGCGCAGTTTGAAGTCTGTGGGCACAAATGGGCGGATCTGTCCGACAACAGCTTCGGTCTGTCCGTGCTCAACGACTGCAAATACGGCTGGACCGTCAAAGAGGGGCACATCCGTCCGTCTATCCTGCGCTGTGCGACAGAACTCAATCCGAATCAGGACAAAGAGAGGCACTACGTGACCTATGCGCTGTACCCGCACGCAGGCGCCGTTCAGGACAGCCGCGTCGTGCAGGAGGGCTATCAGCTCAACGTGCCGCTGTATACGGCGCTTGAGAATGCGCATGAAGGCGCACTGCCGCCTGTGTTTTCTGCCGTATCGTGTGATGCGGACAACGTGATCGTTGAAACGGTCAAAAAAGCGGAGGACAGCGACGCCGTGATCGTGCGCACGTATGAAACGTGGAACAAAAAAACGGATTGTACGCTCTCGTTTGGCAGACCGATTCGCAAAGCGTTTCTTACGAATCTTTTGGAAAACCGCGATGAACCGATCGTATCGCATGGAGATCGGATCGCGCTTTCCTACAAGCCTTTCCAGATACAGACGATCAAAGTATTCTTTTGATCTAAGCAAAAAGCAGCTGCACACGGACGAGCCGCGTGCAGCTGCTTTCTCAGTTCGTTCAGATTTTCTCGACCGCCGCATCGGGAGCGTTCTTTTTGACGCTTTCGATGCCGTTCAGGCAGCTTGCCTTCGCCTTGTAGCCTTCGCTGACGGCGATGATCTCGCCGTTTCTTGCCTTGAGACGGAAGCGGAATTCTCCGGATTTGTCGGTGTAGACCTCATACTTCGGATGCTTGACAGCCTCGAAGTTCTCGACGGTCTGATCTTCCACGGCTGCGGCGCAGTTCGTGCGTACGCTTTCAACACCGTTCATGCAAGCGGTTTCCGAGGCGTAGACTTCACTCGTGGCGATCACTTCACCGTTGGATGCCTTGAGATCGAATTTGACACCGGTCGCGGTTTCCTTGACTACGAATTTGCCCATTTTTCATTCCTCCGTATTTTATTATTAGGTCGTCCGACCTTACAGACTCTGCAGGAAAGCCCAGGATTCCTCTGTTGCCTTGAACGGATCGCCGTCCGTCCAGTCGCGATCCTGTTCATACGCGATGTACGGGATTCCCAGCTCGCATGCCGCTTCATAGCAGGCTTTGAGATCCACAACGCCCTGACCGAGCGAAACGAATTTCGGCTCTCCGTTTTCACCGGGGACGTAATCCTTGAAGTGCACGACCTTGATCCGTCCGCGCATTTTATACAGGAACTTCGCGGGGTCGTTTCCGCCGAAGTGCAGCCACGCAACGTCCGGAATGAAACAGAACAGCTCCGGATCGGTCTCGCGCAGCAGCAGATCCATCATGCAGGCGTCGGAGTCTTCAAGCCGGTCGAACTCGAATGCATGGTTGTGGTAATGGAAACGCATGCCGTTTTCGCGGAAAATTGCGCTGACGCGCTGTGCGTCCTCAATAAAATCGCGAACGGCCTGCACGTTTTTACGTGCGCGGTCCGGCGCGGCGCCGATGCCGATCGCGTCGCAGCCGATCGTGCGGTGGTGCTCGATCGCTTCCTGCGGCGCGGACAGAAGCCAGTCGAAACTCTTGTGCGTCACACAGACGTGCATATCGTACTTTTGCAGAATGTCGCGCTGAATCCCGGCGGGAATGTCGCCGATCGCGGAGATCTGCACGTCATGCACGCCCATCCCGGACAAACGGGAGAGCGTCTTGTCAAAATCCTCTGCGGTCTGGATAAAGTCGCGCAGCGTATACAGCTGGATCGCCATTGTCGGTTTTTGCATTTCAATCCCTCTTTTCTTTAGTTTCATTGTAGCAAAGAAAACAAAAAAAGTAAAGCGTTTGTTTACATTTGTTTATGCGTATGGTAAACTATACGCGACTGGAGGGATCGATTATGGGTTATTTGCAGTACGTCAACGTCAAGCAAGGCACTTTTTCCGAGCATCGGTTCTCGAACGGCAACACGCTGCCGCTCGTGCAGCTGCCGTTTGCCATGACCGGCTTTGCGCCGCAGACGGAGGATCACGGCGGATGGTTTTATCATCCGGCGTCCCGTTCTGTCGAAGGGATCCGACTGACGCATCAGCCGAGTCCATGGATCGCTGATTACGGCACGTTTTTGCTGACGCCGCAAACGGACGCGATATTTGATACGCCTTCTCGCGCTTGGTCCGGGTACCGCCCGTCGGAAGCGATCCTGTCGCCGCATTACCTTCGTGTGCGCTTTTTGCGTGCGCGGACAGACTTCGAGCTGACGCCGACCGAGCGCGGTTGCAAGCTGCGCCTTCGGTATCCGCAGGGCAGAACGCCGATCCTTTCGCTGTTTCCGGTTTACGGAAACTATACGTTCCGTGTGGACTATGATGAAAACTGCGCTTATGCGACGTCGGACGGTGCACGCGGCGATTTTCATAAGGACTTCAAAACGTATCTTGTGCTGCGCTTTTCCGTGCCGATCGACCGCGAAAAGACGGTATGCGGCGATACGTTCCTGCATATCGCATTTCGTGACACTGCCGTGGAGGCGGACGCTGCGACGAGTTACGTCAGCTTTGAGCAGGCAAAGGCAAACTGCGACGCGGAAAAAGAGAAGGCGTATGACTCGTGCCATACGCCTGAAACAACTGTATCCTCGGCGTGAGCCGTGGACAAATGAACCTCTTGTACGGACTTCGGTCTGTGCGATAAATCTCCGGCAACGGAGAAAGCTCTCCAAATGCGGTGCTCTGCGACTCCTCTCGCAGGAACGTGTAGCCCGAGGGTTTTGGAAGCACGGGTTAAGCCGCAGGCTTCCCCGTGAGGTTCACGCAAATATAATACGGCAAAGAGAAAGGCTCATTAAG
>CADAGA010000122.1 GCA_902787275.1 Oscillospiraceae bacterium
GACGACCTTGCTTATATCGGATATCTGACCGTTCCGTCGCAGTCGCTCGAGCTCCCAATCCTCAGCGAATGCACGACCCGCAATCTCAAGGTGTCACCGTGCCGCTACTCGGGCAGCGCAGGCGGCAGCCATTTCGTTTTGGCGGGGCATAACTATCGCAGCCACTTTGGCAAGCTGACCAATTTGCATGAAGGCGATACGCTCAGGTTTACCAACGTATTCGGGGTTGTATTCGAGTACAAGGTCGTGGAACTGCAGTCGCTGCGGCCGACGTCGGTCGAATCCATGAAATCCGGCGACTATGACTTATCGCTGTTTACCTGTAATCTTGCCGGAAATGCGCGTTTCACCGTGCGGTGTATGCGCACAAAGTGAATCATAAAACAGACGCCGCGGGTCGCTCGCAGCGTCTTTTGCTTTGCTATCGCTACTTTGGCAAAGATAAAAAGGGATTGACAGGAGAACCATCGTTCTGTATAATATAATAGTATATTTTTATACGCAGCTTTTTCATTTGAAAGGAGCATGCTCTGCATGGACGACCCTGACCCTGCGACGGGAATCATCTGGCAGCTTGTGTTGCTGTTTGCACTGATTCTTGTCAACGCGTTTTTCGCCATGAGCGAGATCGCGATCATTTCACTCAACGACAATAAGATCGAACACCTCGCGGAGGAAGGCCACAAGAAGGCGCGTCAGGTCATGAAACTGACGAAGAATTCCAGCAACTTCCTCTCCACCATTCAGATCGGCGTAACGCTGGCGGGATTTCTGACCTCGGCGTCCGCGTCGCAGTCCTTCGTGGAGATGCTGTCCGGAACGCTGCAGAAGATCCCGCTTTTCTCGGATAACCTCGGCTTCGTTAAGGGGCTGTCCGTTGTGCTCATCACGATCGTGACGTCGTATTTCTCCCTCGTGCTGGGCGAGCTTGCGCCGAAAAAAATCGCGATGGCGAATCCCGAAAAGATCTCCTACCGTGTGGTCGGCGTTCTGCTGTTCGTGCAGAAAGTGACCATCCCGTTTGTTAAGATCCTGTCCGTTTCCACCAATGCTGTGGTGCGTCTGTTCGGCATTGATCCGCACGCCGATCCCGAGTCTGTCACCGAGGAGGAGATCCGTATGATGGTGGACGTCGGCGAGGAAAAGGGCGTGATCGAGGACGTGCAGAAGGAGATGATCAACAACATCTTCGAGTTCGACGACCTCGATGCGGGCGACATCATGACCCACCGCACCGATATGGTTGCGATCGACGCGGACGATCCGCTTGAGGACGTCGTGCGTCTTTCCGTGGAGGAGGGGCGTTCGCGCATCCCCGTCTACGAGGAGGACCCCGACAATATCATCGGTGTGATTTATATCAAGGATCTGCTGCCCTACGTCGGGCACCAGCTTCCCAAGGAAACCACCCTGCGCAGCATCATGCGCGAGGCGTATTATATCCCCGAAACGAAAAAGTGCGGCGATCTTTTCACTGAAATGACTGAGACGCGCACGCAGATCGCCATCGTCGTCGACGAATACGGCGGCACAGCGGGACTTGTCACGATCGAAGATCTGCTCGAATCCATCGTCGGCAATATTCAGGACGAATACGACGACGAGGAAGAGGAGATCTCCAAGATCAACGAAAACACGTTTACCATCGACGGAACGACGTTCATCGACGAGGTGGACGAGCTGGTCGGCACCGAGATCCCCGAGGGCGACTACGATACGTTGGCCGGCTTCCTCATCAGCCGTCTGGGCTATCTGCCGAAGGACGGCGAGATGAACGAGGTGGACTACGAGAATCTGCACTTTACGGTGCTCAACGTCGAGGATCGCCGCATCGGCAAGGTCAAGGTGGAGATCAATCCGCGCGAAGACGACGATGCGGAGGACAAAAAAGAGCGCCGCGAGCGCAAGGAACGAAAAGAAAAGGAATAATCTGTTGAACAGCGTATCGTCCTCGATGCGCTGTCTGTCTGCAGGAGAGGATCTTTTGTGAAAAAGCAAGGATATCCGTACGTATTGGTTCCCGGCATGTCCGGCTGGGGCGAGACGAGCAGCCTTTCCAAGGTGCTGCCGTATTGGGGATTCGCACGGTTCGATATTGCCGCTATCCTCAATGCACGCGGCTACGAGACGCATGCCGCGTCGGTTTCGCCGCTGGGCAGCGCATGGGACAGAACGTGTGAGCTGTACGCGCAGCTGACCGGTACGCGCGTCGACTACGGCAAGGCGCACAGCGAGAAATACGGCCATGCGCGCTATGGCCGCACCTATGATAAACCGCTGATCGAAGGCTGGGGCGAGCGCGACGAAAACGGGCGCGTGCGCAAGGTCAATTTCATCAGCCATTCGTTCGGCGGCGTTTCTCTGCGGATGCTGGCGGTGCTGCTGGAGGAAGGCTGCGCCGAGGAGCGCGAAGCGACGACCGACGGCACGCTGTCCGCACTGTTCGAGGGCGGACACGGCGGATGGATCTTCAGCATCACGACGATTTGTGCGCCGCACAACGGAACGGATATGCAGTTTGCACTGCCGAAACTCTACAGAACGCTGCTGCAGACGGCGTATTATGAGCTCGACCACGCCATGGCATGCATACCCGGACTGCGCAAGGTTTACGACGTGCAGCTCGAGCATTTCGGCGTGGGCGAAAAGGGACCGTTTTCCGACGTTAAAGAATACCGACGATTCAAGGAAACGCGCGATAACGTGTTTTACGACGTGAGCGTGGACGGCTCGATCCGCATCAACCGCCGTCTGCACACGCTCGACGACATCTATTATTTTTCGTATGCCGTTTGCGGAACGAAGGAAACCCGCAGCGGGAAACAGCTGCCGAGACTCGGCGTGATGATGACGGGACTTTTGCCGATCGCGTATTATATGGGCGTGCACACGGAAGTCACGCCGGACGGCAACGTGGTGGACGCGTCGTGGAAAGCAAACGACGGCGTGGTCAATACGCTCTCGTCCATGGCGCCCGAGAACGAACCGTCCGTGCCGTTCGATCCGGCGCACGTCAAAAAGGGCGTCTGGAACGTCATGCCGCTCATCGAGGGCAATCACGGTGCTGTGATCGGCTGGTTCCGCGACCAAAAGAGTACCATGCCGCTGTTCTGCGGCCAGATACGCCGCATCGAGGCGCTTTGCAAGGAGGAGCAGTATGCCGAAGCTGAATGAATACCGTACGCCGTCGCCGAAAGCGATCACGCTCATGCGCATCACGTCCGTGATCGTGACGGCCCTGTTTTTGGTCGTTCCCGCGGTTTGCGCGGCGATCTTCGCGCGCGACTATCTCGGAAGAGCCGGCTGGATCCTGGTCGGCGCCGCGGCTCTGTTTTCGATCCTGTACACGCTGATCGCGCCGCCCATCCGCTTCAAGCGCTACCGCTATATGATCGCGGAGGATCGCATTGAGATCATCGAAGGTCTGTTCTTTATTCGCCGCACCATCATTCCGATCGACCGCATCTATCAGATCGACGTGCGCAAGGGACCGCTTGACAATGCGGTCGGCGTGGAAAAAGTGATGGTCACGACGGCAGGTTCGTCCGCAGCGTTCCGCTTTCTGGAACCGGAAGTCGCCGATGAGATCGCGCTGTATATCAACAAGACGGTGCTCGGCAAGATCCAGAGCAAAATGAAAGGGGACGCACAGGATGTTTGAGTCCCCGACACGCAATCACTTTACCATCGTTCTTGAACGCGCCGGCGCGGTGATCGCTTTCATGCTGGTTCTTGTGGGCAACGATCTCAAGGACGTGGGATGGGAGATCTTTACGCTCGACTATTACCGCTCGCTTTGGCACATGGCGGTTTACGAGGGCAAGAAATCCGTTCTGATCGGTCTGCTGATCTTTGCGGGACTGGCGTGGTATTTGTATATCTCCGTGCGTTATTGGAAACGCACGACGTTCTATATTGACGGCGTGGACTTCGTGTACGAACGCAAGACGATGTTCCGCGCGTCGTCGCGTCTGCCGATCCAGAACATCGCTGTCGTCAACGTGGAGCGCAATATCTTTGAGCGTCTGATCGGCACGGCGAAGGTCAAGATCGATCTCAATTCCTCCCGCACCGCGAACTCGACGGACTTCAAGTTTGTCCTGCGCGAGCAGCAGGCGCTCGAACTGAAAGAAAAGCTCATGACCATCAAGCAGACGCTGACAGGGGAGGAGACTGCCGGAGAAGAGGAGCCCGAGCAGGAGCCGCGGCAGCAGGTCGCGTTTTTCACCGTGGCCGAAGCGCTGCGGCACAAGATCCTGTTTATGCCGGTGATCCAGATGCTCGTTACGCTGACGGCGCTGTTCGTGCTGCCGCAGCTTCGGCTGTCCGGCGACTACAACATGAGCCGCCTGTGGTATCTGCTGATCGTTGCCGTCGTCGGGTGGGTGTTCTCGCTCGTCAGCGGGACGCTCAATCTCGGCAACTATAAGATCGAGCGTGACAGCCGCATGATCTATATCAGCTGCGGCGTGCTCAATCAGCGGCACTACGTTTTTGAAACGGAAAAGATCAACGCCGTGCTTGTGCGCAAGCCGCTTCTTGCGCGGATGTTCGGCCTTGCGTCGATCGACCTTGCCGTGGTCGGTCTCGGCAACGAGCGCAACGAGACGACGCATCTTTCGCTTGTGACGGACAAACAGCAGATCGAAACGATCCTGCGCGCGTGTGTGCCGGAGTTCGACTGCTCCGAGCCGCCGCACCGCTGTCACGGACTGAATATCGTCTGGCCGATCCTGCGTGCGTTCCTTGTGGGCGGCGGAACGTATCTGGCGCTGTTCCAGGTTTATCTGGACGCCTATATCTTTGCGCTGATCGCGTTTGCCGTCGCGCTGCTCGGCGCGATCCTCGAGTTTTGCGCGTGCGACTTCGCCATGGACGAGCATATCGTGCGCTATACCGGCGGCATATTCAACAAGCTGACCGGCGTGTTCAAGTACGGCGACGTGCAGAGCATGGAGATCCGCACGAATCTGTTCTACCGTCTGTTCGGCATCGGGAGGCTGCATTTCGCTGTGCTCGGAGCGTCCTCCGTCCGCAAGCACAAGACAGGCCTCTTCCCCGTCAAGGGATTTGAGGAGGCGTCCGCGCGGATGGTCGCGCACGAGGACAACGTTTTGCTC
Organism: Oscillospiraceae bacterium; assembly: GCA_902787275.1. Lineage (GTDB taxonomy): Bacteria > Bacillota > Clostridia > Oscillospirales > Acutalibacteraceae > UBA1425. The sequence continues at coordinate 5,121 of CADAGA010000122.1, forward strand.
GGCAAATACGGCGCATCATAACAAAGGGCAGCCTGCATGGCTTTGCGTAGAAAGGGAGGCTTATGGATCATTCGGCGGCTTTGACCCGTGACAGCTCGATTTCTTTGATTCGTCTGACCGGAACGGTCTGCATTCTGCTGTGTCATCTGTCGTCCTGGTTCGGGATCGCAGCGCTCGCGCAGCTTTTCAATGTGGGCGTTCCGGTATTTCTGCTGATTTCCGGCTTTTTATACGGCGGAAAAACGATCCGGCCGCGTTCGTTTTTTGCGAATCGGTATCTTCGCTTGACGCTTCCGGTTGGGCTGTTTGTTTTGCTTCTGAGCGTCTATCTGTTTTTCTTTGCGCGGGAATCCGCTTCTTTCGGAACGATCGGGCTGTACATGCTGAACCTGCAGGGGCTGAATTTCGTTTGCGGTTATATCCCGTATACCGAGCTCTGTACGGGAACCGGACATCTTTGGTTTCTGACGGTGCTGTTCATTTGCTATCTCTGTCTGCCGCTTGTCAGCAAGTGTGAAAAGCGTATTGCGTTCACGCGCGAGGTGCGTTTGGTTATCGTGATCGTTTCGTGCGTGGCCGTTGCGCTGCTTGTGCAGGTGCAGCTTTACGTATCTTACTTCCAGATCTTTTTCATCGGGTATTTTTGCAGAAAGTATAACTGGCGCATTCGCTGCAGGACGTGGCTTTTCTGGTCGGGGCTGACGGCCGCAGGCATTGCCGTACGGCTGTTCTTTGTTTTGCGCGGCATGGACGGCTCCGACTGGTATTTGTCCGTCGTCGCCCTGCAGCAAAACGTGCTTGCGTTCTGGATTTTTGCGTCTTTCCGCTATGTGTATGCATGCCGTGCATCGCTGCTCGACGCAATTGCGGAAAACAAGTTCATCAAGCACGCGGACAGCTTGTCCTACTACGTGTATATTGTTCATTATATGTTCCTGGTCGGTCCTTTCGACGTCTCTGCGCTTGGGATCGGACGCATTCCGGAATGCTTCGTGTTCCTGCTTGCAACGATCCTATGCGCCGAAGCGCTGCGCGGACTGACGATGCTGGTGCAAAAAGCAATCGAGCTGCCTGT
>CADAGA010000123.1:0-3068 GCA_902787275.1 Oscillospiraceae bacterium
TCAGAGTTCGATGAGCTTCTGGAAATCTTGTAAACCGTTCCGCACGCCGGTGCGGACAAATCTTACCATTCCGAAGGAGAGCCTATGAGAAGAAAGTTTATCGCTGCCGTTCTGGCGCTGAGCGTCGCCGCATCCGCCGCGGGCGGATACGTTCCGATGACCGGCATAAAACAGGCGATCCGTTCGTGGCTGGATCGCGATAAAGTGCTCTCGACGCACTTCGCGGGCGAGGCGTCCGACGAAACGTGGGGCGGCGTTTTCACACCCGACGATATGGTCACGCTGAAAAAGGACAGGGACAGGGATTTCGTCATCCTCAATCTCACCGACCTGCATTTCGGCGACTACGACTACAGGCGCTTCACCGCCTGGGGCGTTATCTTTACGGCGAAGCAGCTCGTGAAGCGGTTCAAGCCCGACCTCATCACCGTATCGGGCGACATCGTATGCACCGATTCGACGGTCTATTCCGTGCAGCGCTTCACCGATCTGATGGAGAGCTTCGGCGTGCCGTGGGCGCCCGTGTTCGGCAACCATGACGACGAGGGCAACTGCGATCTGCAGTATCTTGCGGACGTCATGCGGAAAGGGCCGCACTGCATCCTGCGCAAGGGTCCCGCGTCCATGGGCGTGGGCAACTACGTCGTCGGCATCGCCGAGGACGACGGACGCGGCGGCGAAAAGCTCGTGGAAGCGCTCGTCATGATGGATTCCCATCACGCGGCCTGCAATGCGGAGCAGGTCGAATGGTTCGCGTGGGCGGCGCAGGGACTGCGCAGGCTCGGCGGCGACGTCGAGATCACGACGATGATGCACATTCCTTTGGCGCAGTATCAGTACGGCTTCGACGAACAGTGGGACGGCGAAAAGAAAACGTGGAAGTCCGGCAGCGGCGCGGTCGGCACCTGCGGCGAGAAGGTCTGCTGCGCGCGGGACGCGGACGGCGCACCCGTGGACAACGGTCTGTTCGCGCAGATCAAAAAAGCAGGCGGCAGATACGTTTTCTGCGGCCACGACCACCTGAACAATTTCTCGCTCGTCTACGACGGCGTGCGTCTGACGTATATGATGAAGATCGGCAGAGCGTCCGGCTTTTCCCCGCTGCTCAACGGCGGCACGAGGATCGTCGTCGGCTCCGGCGGGATCGTCCGCATTTCCGACGAATCCGTGCTGCGCACGGTGCTTGCGGTAGAGACGAATGAATGAACTGATTTTTCGCGCGTTTGCGCCGGAGGACAAAGCGCAGGTGCAGGCTTTTTTCGCCGATATGGGGGAGAGAAGCGCATCCTTCTTCAACGTCGATCACGGCAACGAACGCCGCACCATGGAATTTTTTGAAAACGGAAAGCGCGATCACCGGTTCTTCGGACTGTTTGAAGACGGCCGGCTGCTCGCGTATGCCTTTATCTGGGACGTGGACAGGACCGTCGTATGGTTCGGGATCGCAGTCCGGGACGGCGTTCAGGGACGGGGGCTCGGCGGCAGGCTGACGCAGCTCGTGCTGGAGGAGTGCCGCAGGGCGGGGCACGCCGCGGTGCTGCTGCGCACCCATCCGGACAACGTCCGCGCGAGGAAGCTGTACGAGGCGCAGGGCTTCGAGCAGCTCGGGACGCATCCGTCCGGCGAGATCCTTTATATGAGGAGGTTTTCTCTATGAACGTTCTGCTGGACTTCGGGACGGTAACGGGGAAAATCAAGCCCCTGCACGGCGTGAACAACAGCAGCCGGAAATGCGATTACGGCGAGCTGCTCGAGGACTTCGCTGCGCTGCATCCGCCCTTTTCCCGCCTGCACGACACTGCGGGCGTCTGCGGCGGCGGGCATTACGTGGACGTCGACAACATTTTTCCCGATTTTTCGGCTGACGAAAACGATCCCGCCAGCTACGATTTTCTGCTGACCGACCGGTATATCCGGCCGCTCGTCCGCGCCGGCATCCGGGTCATGTTCCGGCTCGGCACGACGATCGAGCACGAACCGCGGAAATACAGGATCTTCCCGCCGGCGGACTATCGGAAATGGGCGGACGTCTGCGAGCATATCGTCCGGCATTATAACGACGGTTGGGCGGACGGCTTTCATTTTGATATTCAGTATTGGGAGATCTGGAACGAGCCGGACGGACTTGCCCCGGATATCGAACCTTACGGCCCGCCGAACTGGCTCGGCTCTGCGGAAGACTATTACCGGCTTTACAGCGTGACCGCGCGCACGATCAAGCAGCGCCATCCGGACGTCAAGGTCGGCGGGTACTCGAGCTGCTTTATCCTCGGCTCGTTCCGGGACGGCGCGTGGCGCGAAGGGGACACCGGCTTTTTCGAGGGCTTCCTGCGGTATATCACGACGCCGGAAACGGCCGCGCCGCTGGACTTTTTCTCGTGGCACTGCTATCTTTCTCCGGACAATTTCGACAAGATCCGGCGCGAAAGCGAGCTGGTCGACGCCATGCTGGAGCGGTACGCGCTCTCGTCCGCGCAGCGGTTCAATACGGAGTGGAACGTCTGCGTCTGCGAGCGCGAAACGACGGACAGACGCTACGACTATTACGTCCATTTCCGCTCGGAAAAGGGCGGCGCCAACGTCCTTGCGGCGATGATCGAGATGCAGCGCTGTAAGATCGACGCTGCGATGTACTACGACGCACAGCTGTGGCTCGAATACGGCGGGCTGTTCGACGTTCCGTCGCTGGAAAAGACGCCGGCTTACTATGCGCTGCAGTACTTTTCCGCGCTTTACGCGCTGGGCGACGCATGCTTCACGGCGTCGGAGGAAGGCGTATACGCCCTCGCGGCGAAAAACGGGGAACGCCGGTGCGCCGTTCTGTGCAATCCGACGGCGAAGGAAAAGACCGTCCGTCTCAGAGCGGAAGGCTCCGACGCCGTTTTCACGTCGCGGATCGTCGACTCCAAAGCGCCCGAAAGAGCGTTCGTCACGTTTCGGGGAGAGACGGAGCTGACGCTTCCGCCGTACAGCCAGGTGCTGTTCCGGAGCTGACCGGCGGACGACTGACGACACAAAAAACGACCTGCTGCGAGCGGGACCTGTGTAGGTCCGGTGCAGCAGGTCTT
>CADAGA010000123.1:3120-9208 GCA_902787275.1 Oscillospiraceae bacterium
GGCGGTTTCCGGCGCGGTTCAGATCGTGACCAGAAACAGGCAGGCGTTCAGAACGATCCAGCCGACCGCGGCCGGGACGATCTGCCGCGGCGCGTACCTGCGCTTAGCAAATCGGCAGATCAGCAGCCCCGTCAGGTGCAGCACGCACAGCAGCGTGAGGATCAATGTCACGATCCCGGTCGGCCAGTTGGGCAGAACGAGCACGGGCAGCACGCCCGCATAGCGGTAGCTGACGAAGCTGAGGAAAAAGACGCCTGTCGCGAGGATCGGCAGCAGCATCGCGGCCGTGCTGATGCAGGAACGCAGCACGGGTCTTGCCGCGCCGCTCTGCTTCTCCAGCGTCAGCGTCGCAAGAAACGTCAGCGCGAGCAGCGCGGGCGTCAGGATCGCCAGCGGTACGATGCAGTTGTTGGGCAGATAGGGCAGGCTCGCCACGGCGTTCTGCCAGAACCAGACGACGAAGCACGCGGCGGTCAGCAGCAGCGGGAAAAGGAGCTTACGGATCGTTTTCATTTTGCACCGTCCTTTCCAAGCATGGCGGCATTCACGCGCAGCCACACGATCGGGCTGCTGCTGCGGGCGACGCGGACGAGCGACAGCCGCGGCGCGTCGGTAAACGTGTTGCCGCTCAGGTCCACGTTGACGCAGTCCGACAGGAAATAGGCGCGTCCCTTCCCGAGGTCGCTGCGGAAGGCGCTGCCGAGCGTGATCGTGTTGTTTTTGAAAACGAAGTTGTTGACGTTGTTCACGACCATCAGGTTGCCGCAGACGTCGCGGAACTCGTTGTCCTCGATGCGGACGTTCGTGAAGGCGTGGGAGTGGTTGCTCTTGTCCAGCAGATGCGTCCCGACCTCGATGATCTCGGTGCCGATGACGGCGCATTCGATGAACTTGTTGCGGCGCACGACGATGTTGTCCGCGCCCGTTCCCTCGTGCCACACGCCGTTGATGTCCATGATGATCTTGATCGCGTTGTGCGTGGTCTTGTAAAAGACGTTGTTTTCGACCAGTCCGTCCGAGGTCTGCAGCAGCAGACTCCGCGCGCGGTGCTCGTGGAAGCGGTTGTTGCGAATGACGTAGTTGCCGCCGGTGTTGTCGCGGTTGAACAGGAAGCAGCCTTTCTTAATGCCGTCCGGCAGCGCATCGCGGAAGGTGACTTCGCGCAGTCCGTCCTCCGTCTGACCGCAGCTTTCCGCGACGGCGGTGCAGTCCATCAGATCGAAGCGCGTATTCCGGAATAAAACGGCGTCGCCTGGGTCGACGTTCATGGAGCCGTCGGCTTCAAACGTCACCGTCCGGCCGCTGACGCTGCGGATGAGACCGATGCCGCTGTTGATGTTGACGTCGTCGTCGCCCTGGCGGCTGAAATCACAGTTTTCGATCAGGAAGCAGCCGTCCGAATCGCTGATGTGCACGGCGTCGGCGTCCAGAGACGTGCAGTGAAGCGCGGCCTTGTCCGGATCGGGTCCGATGAAAATGTCGCGCAGGATGAAGTGCGACGTCCTTTCGCCGACGATGATGCCCATTCCCGTGCCGCCGTACAGATTCAGAGCGTCGAGCGTGATATCTCTGCACCGGTCGTAAATATCGATCAGCGAGCCGCCGTAGGCCGTGCTGCGCAGGATATACGCGTTGCCGGCGAAGTGCGCCCACGCGCCGTTGTGCACGACGCGGATGGTGTCGTCCGCGATCTTCGTCACCTGCCGGACGACCTCGGGGTTCTGTCCGTCGTAGCTCTCGATATACGTGCCCTTTGCGCCGTAGGTGCCGGTCTCGGGGTCGCACTGGCTCACGGCGTAGAGCATATCTTCCCGCGCGTAGTCGGGATTGTCGAATACGAAATCGAGCGTGTTCTTTTCGCCTTTCACGCCGACCGCGCGGGCGGTCGCGCTCAGCGGGATCTTGTCCCAGTCCCATTCAAACGTCAGGTCGCGCACCTGCACGCATTCGCACCGCCGGAGCGTGAGCAGGCTGCTGCCATAATCGTACAGGATCGTCGCGCCGCAGCCGTCGATGCAGGCGTCGCGGACGTCCTCGAGCAGCAGGGGACCGCATACGGAATAAACGCCCTTGTCAAAGGCCAGATGCGTGCCGGGGTTGTCCCTGCAGTAGGCGAAGGCGGCGTTCAGCGCCTCGGCGTTGTCCGAAGCGTCGGGCGACGCGCCGAACCGGGAAACGGAAACCGTCTGCAGAGCATCCGTTTTCGGGCTTTGGATATAGAATCGGCTGCCGCCCACGCCGTTGACTTCCTCGAAAACGCGCAGGGCGTTCGCTGGAGGAACGGACTCTGAGAGGACTTCCCGCGTTTCGGGCGCAGGCGTCCGCTTCGTCAGAACGCAGGCGGCGCCCGCGGCTGCCAAAGCGACGATACACAGCAGGATCAAAGCGGTTTTCAGGTGTTTCATTCCCGACCCCTTTCCGTCATCCGGATCGCGATCCGTTTTGACAAAACGCTTTATACCATGCTAACAAACGCGCCGCGTTTTGTCAACGGTTCCGCGGACAGTTCCTGCATTTTTCGCCGCCGTCCGCGCGAAAACCCGCGAAATCTTTTCGCAGGCACGGGAGCCTTTATTTGTGAATACCTCTTGCAACGAGCACGAAAATGTGATAGAATAATTTTAATCTGAAAAATGGAGGGTTACTTATGAAAACAAGAATCATTTGCGTGCTGCTGGCACTGACGCTTGCGGTCATCGGTTTTTCCGCCTGCGGAAAAGCGGAATCTCCCGCTGAAACGGCTGCGACGAACGCCGCCGCGCAGGAGGACGGACAGAATCCGGTGATGAACTTCATCGGCAACTACCAGTCCGACCGCCGCACCATGCTGGTGGAAGCAGTGGGCATGGACGAGGCGAAGGTCACGGTTCATTGGGGCTCCGACGCGTGGACGTACAGCGAATGGGTGCTGACCGGCAAGATCGCGGAAGAGGACGACGGACTCGTGATGACGTACACCGACGGCAAGTACGCCGTGGTCACGACGGACGAGAACGGCGCCGAGACCCGCTCCGACGAGAAGAGCGGCCTGACCGGAAACGTCTGGTTCAGCGCCGACAATACCGTCATCTGGACGGACGATGAGGACGAACAGATCCAGCACGTCGTGTTTGAATGGGTTCCGACGACAGAAGACGACGAAGGAACGACCGCCAACCTGTTCCAGAAGGGCGTCTGGTCGGCGAGCGTCGACGGCAAGATCGACACGTACTTCGTGTTCACGGATGAGGCGAACGGCCACACGGAGCGCGCGGACGGCACCGGCGGCGTACCGTTCACCTGCGAGCAGAACGGTTGGGACGTCGTGTTCCACTTCGGCTCCCCGGATGACGAGACGAAGGCCACGTTCAGCGAAGGCGACAACACCGGTACGTTCTATTACGGCGACAAGACCGTCGTCTACACGTTCGAGTACGTCGCGGACGCAGATGCGGACACGTTTGAGGTGAACGCGGACTGAGTCTGCGCCGACGCGAAGCCGCAGCTGAGAGCGGCACAAACGGATGCTTTACAGAAAGCCGTCGGGTCGAAGGTCCGGCGGCTTTTTCGCGCTCTGATACAGCGCTGGGTATTGCGCAGTGCGCGCGCGTATGATAGAATGAAGGCGCACCCGTTCGGGATCTGACAGAAAGAAAGAGGAGACGAAGGATGAAACGGTGGACAGCGATGCTTTTACTGCCTGCGATCGTACTGACGCTTGCCGCGTGCGGCGCGAACGGGACGGGGGAGACGACGACGGAATCTGCGCAGACGACCGCCGCAGAAACGGTGACGACGACTGAGGCGGCGGCCGAAGCGCAGGCGGACGAGTGGAGCTTTGACGAGAGCACGGGCACGCTGAGTCTGTACGCGCAGCGGCAGCTGGAAAAAACGCCCTATCCCGGCGATCCGGCGGACGTGAGGGCGGTCGTGCTGTCCGGCAGCGTCGAAAAGGTCGTTTCGGCCGGCACGGACTGCGACGGGCTCGCCGTCTATCCGCAGCTGCGGAAGCTCACGCTGGGCGACGGCGTGCAGCGGCTGGAAACCGGCGCGTTCAACGGCTGTCACAAAACGGAGGAGATCCGCATCGGCAGCGGTCTGAGCTTTATCGCGGACAACGCGTTTTTCGGCACGGAATACAGCGCAGGCAGCGCCGGCTGCACGGAACTCAAAAGGATCGAAGTCAGCCGGGACAATCCGCACTTCACCGCCGAGGACAACGTGCTGTACAACAAGGACCGCACGGAGCTGATCCTCTATCCCACGTGCCGCGAAAAGACGGAATTCACCATTCCGGACAGCGTGCGGTCGGTGCGCTGGTTCGCGTTCTCCGGCAACGAAACCATCCGCAGCCTGACCGTCGGGAAGGGGATCGAAACGTTTGATTTCAGCCTGTTCGGCTGCAACGCGCTGCGGGATCTGACGCTGCCGGACACGCTCAGGGAGATCGGCGACAGCGCGATCAAATACTGCGGCGTGCGCTCGGTGACGATCCCCGATTCGGTGACGACGCTCGGTATCGAGGCGTTCTTGCAGTGCAAGGATCTGCAAAGCATCCACGTCGGGAAGGGCGTCGTGCTCGAGCCGGACGCCTATTCGGTCTGGTTCAACGGCCCCGCGCTCAAAACGATCACGGTCGACCCGCAGAACGCTTCGCTGTGCGTGTCGGATGGCGCGCTGTTCTCTAAGGACCGCAAGACGCTCTTCGCGTTCCCCGGCGGGAGCGAACAGACGGCGTACTCGGTGCCCGACGGCACGCAGACGCTCGCGTACAACGCGTTCGTCGACAACGGACGGCTGAAGAAGATCTATATTCCGGCGAGCGTCACGACGATCAACGCGGAAGATCTCTGTCCGTACGACATGGAGGAGGGTGCGTATTCGTATCCGTTCGAGGTCTGGTACGGCGGCAGCCGGATGCAGTGGGAAAACGCGATCCGCGGCGCAGGCGGGACGGAAGGCCTGACGCTGCACTGCGACGCCGAAACGATCGGCTGAGGAGAATGAAAAAAGCAGGGACAGTTTTGTTGAACAAGTCCAGTAAAAACGGACAATAGAAAAAAGAGCCCTCCTATGATACAATGAAAACAAGTAACATAGGAGGGATTTTTATGTCCAGAAGTTATCGACACATTTGTGAATACGAAGAAGAAATCCTACGATTAAAGGATGAAGGAAATACACTTAAGGAAATCGGGGAATGTTTGGGCTTTACACATAAGCAAGTACATAATTTCATTACGAGGTATAACGAAAAGCAGCGAAGGATTACAGCAGGAATAGCGATTAAGAAAAAGGGACGTCCACCAAAAGATTATCAAATCAGCAAAGAAGATAAGGTCGCGCAGCTTCGATATATCATTGATCGAAAAGATGCAAAGATCAAGGCATTGGAAATGGAGAATGAATTGATGCGGGATTTTCTCTCGCTCACAGGAAGGAAGTGAGAACAAGTGTAAAGTATTTGGTGATTTATCGACATAAAGATAAATACTCGATCAGTTCGATGTGTAAATTCTTCGACGTGTCAAGAAGCGGGTATTACGATTATGTCAAGCGGATGGAACAACCGGATCAGGATTTGCTTCTGGCTGAACAAATCAAGGCCTGTCAGCAGGAAGTCAAACAGACCTACGGCTATCGGAGAGTGCAGATATGGCTTGATCGTCAAGGAATCCATCGAAATCCAAAGACGGTGCTGCGTGTAATGCAGAAATACAATTTGCTTTCCGTTGTCAGAAGAAAGAAGTATCAGCATTATGGGGATTGCCTGCACCGTTATCCTAATCTGCTGAACAGAGATTTCCATGCCGATCGGCCGAACCAGAAGTGGGTAACAGATATTTCATATATCAAGACAGGACAGGGATTCTTGTATCTGTCCATCATCCGGGATCTCTACGATAACAGCATCATCGCATACAAAACCGGCACGAAGCAAAACATACATCTTGTCCTAAGTACGATCAAAGAAGCCCGAAAAAAAGAAAATGTCACTGCAGAGCTGCAACTCCACAGTGACCAAGGCTTCCAGTACACCTCACAAGCGTATTTCCGCCTAATTCAATCATACGGTATAACGCCGTCTATGTCAAGACGCGGAAACCCA
>CADAGA010000124.1 GCA_902787275.1 Oscillospiraceae bacterium
CGGGGATTGTTGGACTTCTGCGCCATGACTTCGACGACCTGCTCGTTCAGACCGAGGTTGAGGATGGTGTCCATCATGCCGGGCATCGACGCACGCGCGCCGGAACGGACGGAAACGAGAAGCGGATTCTCGATATCGCCGAACTTCTTGCCGGTGATGCCTTCCATCTTGACGATGTACTCGTCGATCTGCGCCATGATCTCATCGTTGATCTTGCGGCCGTCCTCGTAGTACGCGGTGCAGGCTTCGGTCGAGATGGTGAAGCCCTGCGGGACCGGCAGACCGATGTTGGTCATTTCGGCGAGGTTCGCGCCCTTGCCGCCGAGCAGCTCACGCATGTTTGCGTTGCCCTCGCTGAACAGGTATACATACTTGTGTGCCATTGAGATACCTCCGTGTTTTATAGATTTTTATTATAAACAGTTTGCGTCGGTCGGACACGCCGGAGCGCGCCGCACCAAACCTTATTATAACAAATTATTCTTTGGCTTTTCAATACCAATTTGCAAAAAATTTCCTGCCTTGTGAAAAATGGTTTTGTGTATTCTGCCAAAGGGCGTCTAAAAGCCGTTCAGATGCCCGCGCTGCATGGCGCCGAGGATCTTCTGCCGCACGTCGCCGTAGTCCTTTTCGAGCGACGTGAGAAGCTGCTTTGCGTGCTCGCGTTCGGTCACGCCGTCGGCAGGGCAGCGGCTTTTGACGACGGGCAGATCGCCGCGCCGCACCACGCGCGCACAGTCGCTCTCGCGCGCGAACAGCATCGGGCGGATCATCGTCAGATCCTTGCGCGAAAGGTAGGTGACGGGGGAGAAACAGCCGATGCGCGCTTCGTTCAGCAGATTCATCATAAACGTTTCGACCGCATCGTCCATGTGGTGGCCGAGCGCGAGCTTGTTGCAGCCGATCTCCTTGACCGTGTCATGCAGCGCGCCGCGACGCATCCGCGCGCAAAGACTGCACGGGTTCGTCTCCTTCCGCACGTCGAAGATGATCGGGCCGATCTCGGTGCGCCTGACTGTGTACGGCACGTCCAGCTTCGCGCAGAGTGCTTCGAGCGGACCGTAATCCGTCGGGACGCCGCCGAACTGCGGATCGATCGAAACGGCAAACAGCTCGTACGGCTGCGGATAGAAGCAGCGCATCTGCGCGAGCGCCGCAAGCAGCGCGACGGAATCCTTGCCGCCGGACAGCCCGACGGCGACGCGGTCGCCCGGTGCGATCATGTCGTACCGCTCCATTGCCGAGCGCATGTAGCTCATCAGTTTCTGCATATCGCATTTCCTCGCCGTTTGTTTTTGTGTATTGTACCATGCTCCGGTGCAAAGTACAAGAAATCAAATGTAAAATTTTTGTATAATTCTGATTTTTATATGGTATTTTTCACGCGGGTGTGATATAATGATCTAAATATGATAAAAAGGAGGATTGTTCCCTACCGGAACTTTCAAGGATATGGCAAAGAAAAGAAAGAAAAACAAAATGCCGTACGTGATCGCTGCGGCAATGTCGGTGCTGGCGGCGGCGGCCGTCGGTCTGTTCTTCTACAGCGGCGGCTTTCATCCGCAGCCGCAGAAGCAGCCGGAAACGACCACGGTCGCGGATGTGACGACGGAACCCGTGTCCGCCGACGGTGTGATCCGCAGCCGTGCAGGCGCGGAGTATCCGCTCATGCCCACGGAGATCGAGAACGTGTTCGTTTCGGCGAATCCGTTCGGACTGTTCAACTTCTATGAATACGCGAACGGCGATTTTACCGCCTGCACGGACGCACAGGAGATGGACGTGACCGTGACCTGCTCCCACCAGGAGCTGCCGGCGAAGCTGCACTATCTGCAGCGCGGCGACAAGATCACGGGCTACGGTCTGTTCCTGACGACGCTGTATGAGGACGACGTGCGGCTGTACGACTACGCGTTCCTGCATCTTGTGAACATGCCTGCGGGCTACGGCTCCGGCGACGCGATGCTGCTGGTCGATTATGACGAGGCGGATTTCGCAAAGGCGGACAAGACGTATTCCGAGGTGCTGTCCTTCAATCTGTCGAACGGCAAGACCGCGCGTCTGACGAGTGACAACGGCCGCACCGTGGACAACATGGGACGCCTGCGCACCGACTGGGCGCAGATGAACGGCGCGCTGCTGCAGCTCGGTGCGGAGAAGTGGTATCTTTCCGGCCGCGGCTACCAGCTGGACAGCAACAGCGCGGATATCATCTTCAACGCCGACACGTCCAACACGAAGCCGAAGTGGATCACGTCCGGCCTGTATGAGAACTGGCTGTATACCGAAAACGGTACGCTCTACTACGTCAAGGAGACCGACGGCGGTTTCGACGCGTACAGCCTGACTGCGGACGGCAAAGAGGAGAAGCTCGGCTCCTACGCGGGCAGCGTGGACGACTATCTGTTCAGCGGCGCTTACATGCTCGAAAAAAATACCCTTGCGCTGACCCGTCTGACAACGGGAGAGAGCAAGGATATCGGCAGTGTGATCGGTACGGCGCCGGGCAGCCCGGCATACTTCGGCGTATCGCCCGACGGCGCAAAGTTCGTCCTGCTGTGCGACGGCGAAACGCAGAGCGCGGTGCTGCTGGATCTGACGACCAACGCGTCGCAGCAGGTGCGGCAGACGGGTCTGTTCACCAATTCGTGCAGCCAGATCGACTGGCTGTCGGCGGACAGCTTCCTGACCGTTGCCGAGACCGAGACCGGCTATGAAACGCTGATCTGGGCGTTTTAAGCCTTAAATCTTATCACAGTCAAAGTCGATCGTGATGGACGGCGTGTGCATCACGAGCTGCTTGTATCGCACGCCGGCTGCGTCGAACATCCGCTTTGAAGCGCGGGTGGACGGCGTATCGGCATATTTGTCGGAAAGATACACGACTTCCCGGATGCCGCACTGGATGATCGCCTTGGCGCATTCGTTGCAGGGAAACAGCGCGACGTAGATGCGGCAGCCGCGCAGGTCGCCGCCCGCGTTGTTGAGAATGGCGTTCAGCTCCGCGTGGCAGACGTACGGGTACTTCGTATCGAACGCTTCGCCTTCGCGCTCCCACGGAAACTCATCGTCGCTGCAGCCGGCGGGGAATCCGTTATAGCCGACGGACATGATCCGGTTCGCGTCGCTGACGATGCACGCGCCCACGCGGGTGTTCGGGTCCTTGCTGCGGTAGGCGGAGAGCATGGCAACGCCCATGAAGTATTCGTCCCACGAGATATAGTCGTTTCGTTTCGGCATAATCCATCCATCCTTTCTGCAATTACTTTAGCATAATCCCGCTGTGAATACAAGGGATAACGAAAACTTTTGAGGTGTCAACATGGGTCTTTTGAAAAAAATCTTCGGAGATTACTCCGCCAAAGAAGTCAAGCGCGTGCGCCCGATCCAGCAAAAGGTGCTCGCGCTCGAGGAAGAATACAGCCGTCTGACGGACGCCGAGCTGCAGGCGAAAACGCCCGAATTCAAGGCGCGCCTTCAAAACGGCGAAACGCTCGACGACATCCTGCCTGAGGCGTTTGCCGCGTGCCGAGAGGCGTCATGGCGTGTGCTGAACATGAAGCACTTTCCCGTGCAGATCATCGGCGGCATCATTCTGCATCAGGGACGCATCGCCGAGATGCGAACCGGTGAAGGCAAGACGCTCGTCGCAACGCTGCCGGCTTACCTGAATGCGCTGACCGGCGACGGCGTGCACATTGTCACGGTCAACGATTACCTGGCGCGCCGCGACTCGGAGTGGATGGGCAAGGTCTACCGCTTCATGGGTCTGAGCGTCGGTCTGATCGTGCACGATCTGTCCAACGAGGAGCGCAAGCAGGCGTACGCGGCGGACATCACCTACGGCACCAACAACGAGATGGGCTTCGACTATCTGCGTGACAACATGGTTCCGTATAAGGAGCAGAAGGTGCAGCGCGGCCACAACTTCGGCATCGTGGACGAGGTGGACTCCATCCTCATCGACGAGGCGCGGACGCCGCTGATCATTTCCGGCAGGGGCGACGCTTCGACGGAGCTGTACCGTCTGGCGAACACGTTCGCGCGTTCGCTGACGAAGACCGTGGTCAAGGAGATCGACTCCAAAGAGAGCGCCGAGGACATCGAAAACGTGGGCGACTACGTCGTCGACGAAAAGGCGCGCACCGCGACGCTGACGAAATCCGGCGTGGCAAAGGCGGAGCAGTTCTTCAATCTCGAAAACCTGATGGACGCCGAGAACATGACGATCCAGCATCACATCAATCAGGCGATCAAGGCGATCGGCGTCATGCGCCGCGATGTGGATTACGTCGTCAAGGACGGCGAGGTGCTGATCGTCGACGAATTCACCGGCCGCATCATGCTCGGCAGACGCTACAACGAGGGCCTGCACCAGGCGATCGAAGCGAAGGAAGGCGTCAAGGTCGAGCACGAGAGCAAAACGCTCGCCACCATCACGTTCCAGAACTACTTCCGTCTGTACACGAAGCTGTCCGGCATGACCGGTACCGCCATGACCGAGAGCGACGAGTTCCAGCAGATCTACGAGCTGGACGTGATCGAGATCCCGACCAACCGCCCGATGATCCGTGTCGATCATCCGGACGTCGTCTACAAGACCGAAAAGGCGAAGTTCGACGCCGTGATCGATCAGGTCGTCGCCTGCCACGAAAAGGGACAGCCCGTGCTTGTCGGTACGATCTCCATCGAGAAGTCCGAGCATCTGAGCAATCTCCTGCGCCGCCGCGGCATCAAGCATGAGGTGCTCAACGCCAAGTTCCACGACAAGGAAGCGGAGATCGTCGCGCAGGCCGGTAAATACGGCGCGGTCACGATCGCCACGAACATGGCCGGACGCGGTACGGACATCATGCTCGGCGGCAACCCGGAGTATCTGGCAAAGGCGGAGATGCGCCGCATGCAGTATCCCGAGGAGCTGATCGTCGAGGCGACCGGCTTTGCCGAGACGGACAACGAGGACATCCTGAAAGCACGTGCGGAGTTCTCCGCGCTCGAGAAAAAATATAAGGACGGCATCGCCGAAGAGGCCGAAGCGGTCCGCAATGCGGGCGGTCTGTTCATCATCGGCACCGAACGGCACGAATCCCGCCGCATCGACAACCAGCTGCGCGGCCGTTCCGGACGTCAGGGCGACCCCGGCGAATCGCGCTTCTATCTGTCCATGGAGGACGATCTGATGCGCATTTTCGGCGGCGAACGGCTCGCAGGCGTGATGGACGCGCTCAAGACACCGGAGGATATGCCGATCGAGGCGAAGATGGTCACCAATTCCATCGAACGCGCCCAGAAGAACGTGGAAGGCCGCAACTTCGGCATCCGCAAGAACGTGCTGCAGTACGACGACGTGATGAACCGCCAGAGAGAGCTGATCTACCGCGAGAGAGATCAGGTGCTCGACGGCGTGGAGCTCAAGCCGCTGATCCTCAAGATGCTCGACGACTGCGTGACCGATTCGATCGACTTCTATCTGCCCAAGGCGCTGCCGAAGGGCGACTGGAACGTGGACGGTCTGCGCGAGAAGTTCCTCGGCTGGCTCGTGACGAACGACGATTTCCGCGGCGAGATCGACCGCGACGAGGCGTGGGAACTGCTGCATGACCGCGGACACGACGCCTATGAGACGCGCGAGCAGCAGCTCGGCTCCGATCTGATGCGCGATCTCGAACGCATGGTGCTTCTGCGCAACGTCGACACGCTCTGGATGGATCACATCGACGCTATGGACGAGCTGCGGCGCGGCATCGGTCTGCGGGCATACGGCCAGCACGACCCCGTCGTGGAATACCGCGAGGTCGGTTCCGATATGTTCGAGGAGATGAACACGTCCATCCGCGAGAATACGGTCAAGATGATGCTGACCGTGCGCGTGCGCACCGAGGAGGAGACCAAGCGCGAGCAGGTCGCCAAGGAAGTGACGGCCAGCGGCGGTTCCTCCGACGGCAGCGAAAAGGGACGCACCGTCCGCAAGGGCAAGAAGGTCGGTCCCAATGATCCGTGCCCGTGCGGCAGCGGCAAGAAATATAAAAACTGCTGCGGAGACGTGCGAAAGAACAATGGTTAAAAATATTATTTTTGATA
>CADAGA010000125.1 GCA_902787275.1 Oscillospiraceae bacterium
ACGAACGTCATCGACTGCCCGCTGGTGAACGTGATCGTTTCGATCTCGCTCGATCATACGGCGGTGCTGGGCGACACGCTCACGGCGATCGCCGGCGAGAAATGCGGCACGCTCAAAACGGGCGGCGTCTGCGTCAGCTATCCTTTCCAGGCGGACGAAGCAATGGCGGTCATCCGCCGGACGGCTGAGGAAAAGGGCGTTTCGCTCATCGTGCCGCAGCCGGAGCGCATCGGGATCGTCCGCGAGAGCATCCGCGGCACCGACGCCGTGATCGACGGTCTGTCCGTGCACGTGCCGATGCTCGGCAGACACATGGTCTATAACGCATCCGCGGTCGTAGCGGCGGCGCGCGCGCTGAACCGGCGCGGTCTGACGGTGACGGACGAACAGATCCGTGCCGGGATCGCGGACAGCGTGATGCCCGCGCGCATGCAGATCGTGCGCGAACAGCCGCTCGTGCTGCTTGACGGCGGTCACAACGAGGGGTGCGCGCTGGCGTTCCGCGACGCAGTGCAGCGCTTTTTGCCGCACAGACGCATCGTCGGCGTCTGCGGACTCATGGCGGACAAGGCGTATGAAACGTACCTTTCCATCGTCGCGCCGCTGTTTGACAGCATCATCACGGTTCGTCCGGACAATCCGCGCGCCCTGTCGGCCGGGGAGCTCTGCGACGCGGCAAAACCGTACTGCGCGGACTGTACCGCGGCATCGTCGTTCCGTGAAGCCGCGTGTCTCGCGCTCAAGAAGGCAGGCAGCGACGGCGTCGTCGCCGTGTGCGGCTCGTTCTATATGATCCGCGATCTGCAGGAAGAACTGACAAAATAAAACCGCTCGACGCATTGCGCCAACATTTTCATAGTCTATCCCTTATCCTGTTCGGGTAAGGGATTTTTTCTTTTGAAAGGAGGAGAATCGCATGCCTGTGACTTTTCGGAAACAACGAAGGAAGCTCGTCGCGCAGATCCGGGGCGAGGTCGACCATCACGCCGCGGAGCCGCTGCGCAGAGAGATCGACAACCGCATCCGCGCGGACAAGCCGTCGGTGCTGCGGCTCGACTTCCGGAACGTGACGTTCATGGACAGCTCGGGCGTGGGTCTGGTCATGGGACGGTACCGGCTGCTGCGCACGTGGGGCGGCAAGCTCGAGCTGTCCGGCATGTCCCGCACGGTCGAGCGCATCATGCAGCTGTCCGGGATCGAAAAAATCGCCGCTGTTATCACAGAGAAAGGAAGTTCACATGAAACCCGTACAAACCATGAAGCTGGAAATTGAGAGCCGCTCGGTCAACGAGGCGTTTGCCAGAGCGGCCGTATCGGCGTTCGCGTCGCAGCTCGACCCGACCGTGGAGGAGCTTTCCGATCTGCGCACCGCCGTGAGCGAAGCCGTCACGAACTGCATCGTGCACGCGTACCGTAATTCGGTCGGGCGGATATTCATCACGGCGTCCGTCTATCCAGACGGGATGTTCAGCGTCAAGATCCGCGACAAGGGCTGCGGCATCGAGGACGTGGAGAAGGCGATGGAGCCGCTTTTTACGACGCTCGGCGACGAACGCGCGGGGCTCGGCTTTGCCGTCATGGAGAGCTTTTCGGACCGGGTGCGCGTGCGTTCCGTCGTCGGGAAGGGTACGGCGGTCACGCTCTACAAGCGCATTCGCGGGCGCGCCGATGGTTGAGAAAAAGACGCGCCGGGACGAACGGATCGAGGAGAACGTCGGACTCGTACATACGTGCGCGGGCAGGTTCCGCGGACGAGGCGTGGAATACGACGATCTCGTGCAGGCGGGCTGCGTCGGGCTCTGCAAGGCGGCGGACGGCTTCGACGAGACGCGCGGCTTCGCGTTTTCGACGTATGCCGTACCGATGATCCTCGGAGAGATCCGCCGCCTGTTCCGCGACGGCGGCTGCGTCAAGGTCGGGCGCTCCGTCAAGGAGCGCGCAAGAGAGCTCGTGCGCACGCAGCAGGCGCTGGAGGCGGAGCTCGGACGCGAACCGACCGTAACGGAGCTGTCCGCTCGAGCCGGACTGGATGCGGCGGAAACGGCTTTTCTGCTCGGCGCGGTGCAGCCGGCCGTTTCGCTGACGGCGGACGCCGACGCGCACGAGAGGCAGATCGACGTGCCCGTGCCGCCGCCCGACGCGCAGATCGACGACCGCGTCGCGCTGCAGAACGCTTTGCAGACGCTCGGCGCGGACGAACGCAGACTCATCGAGCTGCGGTATTTCCGCGGCTGGACGCAGACGAAGACGGCCGAACAGCTCGGCATTTCACAGGTGCAGGTATCCCGAAAGGAAAAACGCATCCTTCAGCGGATGCGCGAAAAACTGCTTTGAACCCAAGACCGGCGAAGCGATTCGCGCGGTCTTTCTTTTTGTAGAATCTTGTAAAAAAAGTACAGAAAAGGCTTTATTTATGCAGGGGATTGGTGTATAATGCAATACGTAGTATTGGATGGAGGACGGCGTATGTACGGAAAGACGTATATCGAAACGGTTCTGCGCACGATCGAAACGGCGTGGAGTACCCAGCAGCCCGCGCTCGCGAGAGCGTCCGAGCTGCTTTACACCGCGATCCGCGACAAGCACAGCGTGTTCGTATTCGGCTGTTCCCATGCCGGCATGCTCGCCGAAGAGGTGTTTTACCGCACGGGCGGGCTTGCGATCCTCAATCCGATCTTCTTTTCCGGGACGCTGCTCAACACGCGCCCCGTGACGATGACGAGCAGTCTCGAGCGTCTGCCGGGACTCGGCACGATCATTCTGGAGGAAAACGGCGTGAAGGCGGGCGACTGTCTGATCGTCCACTCCAACTCCGGACGCAACACCGTGCCCGTCGAAATGGCGATGGTCGCGCGCGAGCGGGGCGTTAGCGTGATCGGCTTTACAAGTCTGCGGCATTCGCAGTCCGTCACGTCCCGCCATCCGAGCGGCAAGAAGCTCTTCGAGGTCTGCGACGTTGTGATCGACAACTGCGGCGTGCCCGGCGACGCGGCGATCGCGGTCGAGGGACTCGCGGAGCCGATGGGACCGACTTCGACGGCGGTCGGCGCATCGCTCATCCACGCGATCGTCATCGAGACGGTCGAGCGCCTTCTGGCCGACGGCGTCACGCCGCCCGTGTTCATGAGCGCCAATCTCGACGGCGGCGACGCGCACAACCGAAAGATCTTTGACGAATACAAAGACAATATTTTCTATATGTAGGAGGAACCGAACATGAAAGTTACCTTTATGGGCGCAGGCAGTACCGTTTTTGCCAAGAACGTGCTCGGCGACGTGATGTGCACTCCCGCGCTGCGGGAATGCGAGATCGCACTGTACGACATCGACCCCGACCGTCTGTCCCAGTCGGAACTGATGGTCAACACGCTCAACCATAACGTCAACGAGGAGCGCGCGACGGTGCACGCCTATCTCGGCGTGGAGAACCGCAAGGACGCGCTGCGCGGCGCCACGTTCGTGGTGAACGCCATTCAGGTCGGTCTGTACGATCCGTGCACGATCATCGACTTCGAGGTTCCGAAAAAGTACGGCTTCCGCCAGACGATCGCCGACACGACCGGCATCGGCGGCATCTTCCGCGCGCTGCGGACGATCCCGGTGCTCGCGGATTTCGCGGCAGACATGGAAGAAGTCTGCCCCGACGCGCTGTTCCTCAACTACACCAACCCCATGGCGATGCTTTCCGGCTTCATGCAGCGCTATACCGGCGTCGAGACGGTCGGTCTGTGCCACAGCGTGCAGGGCTGCTCGCGCGGTCTGCTGAACGGTCTGGGCATCGAATTCAAGGAGCCGATCTACGAGCGCATCGCCGGCATCAACCACATGGGCTGGCTTTTGGAGCTGCGTGATGCGGACGGCACCGATCTGTATCCCGAGATCCGCCGCCGCGCGATCGACAAGCTCGAAAACGACAAGGAATGCAACGATCTCGTGCGGTATGAATACATCCGCCGTCTGGGTTACTACTGCACCGAGTCGAGCGAGCACAACGCGGAGTACAACAACTTCTTCATCAAATCGAAATATCCCGAGCTCATCGAGCGATATAACATCCCGCTGGACGAATATCCGCGCCGCTGCATCGAGCAGATCAAGCGCTGGAACAGCGAAAAGGAGCAGTACCTCAACGGTGAAGTGACGCATTCGCGCACGTCGGAATACGCCGCGGGCATCATGAATGCGATCGTGACCGACGAAGCGTACAAGATCGGCGGCAACGTGCTCAACACGAGCGGCCTGATCCCGAACCTGCCGCGCGAGGCGTGCGTGGAGGTGGCGTGTCTGGTCAACCGCGCGGGCGTGCAGCCCTGTGCGCAGCCGCCTCTGCCGGTGCAGCTTGCCGCCATGAACATGACGGAGATCAACGTGCAGCTTCTGACCATCGAAGCCGCCGTGACGCGCAAGAAGGAGCATATCTATCAGGCGGCGATGCTCGACCCGCACTGCTCGTCCGAGCTGTCGATCGACGACATCGTCAGTATGTGCGACGACCTGATCGAGGCGCATGGCGACTGGCTGCCGAAGTACCACTGATCGGCGCGCGCAAAATTCATAAAGTGTTCACGCCTTGTGCGTGAAAACGATGTATACTATCCTTGCAAATACGGGACGGCCGGGTGATGAGATTGCTGGGATACGTGCGGGCGTACAAGCCCGAGCTCAGATTCAGGGAATACGACGTGTACAAAGGCGTATACTGCACGCTGTGCAAAACGCTTCTGCGCCGGTATTCTCCGCTCGGTCAGTTGTTTTTGAGCTATGACGCATCGTTTTTTGCGCTCGTGCTGTTGTCCCTGCAAAGCGAAAGTCCGTGCGAGGCGCCGTCGCGCTGCTGCTGGAACCCGATGAAAAAATGCTTGTCCTGCGGCAGGGGAGACGTGCAGGATTTTTGCGCGGATATTTCCGTTCTGCTGTTCTACTACAAGATCTCAGACGATCTGCATGACCGCGGCTTCTGGCGTCGGATGCGCTCTCTGCTTGCGTTTCCGATCGCGTCGCTGATGCGCCGTAAGGCCTCGCGCCTTCGTCCCGAAGCGGACGCGCTCGTGTCGCGCATGATGCGCACACAGACAGAGCGCGAAGCGCAGAACGCGTCGCTCGACGCGGCCGCGGAGCCGTCCGCCGACGCGCTCGCATCGCTTGCCGCGCTGCGGGTCGACGATCCGTCCGTCCGGCATTTCTTCTATCTGCTCGGCAGATACATCTATCTGATCGACGCCGTCGACGACGTGCGCGACGATATCCGCAAGCAGAACTTCAATCCGCTCAAGGAATCGTATCTTCGGGAGCCGGACGCGTTTTACACATACGCGCTGGGACTTCTGAATCTGAATATCGGCGAGCTGGTGAAGGCGTTCGAGGCGCTGGAAGTGCGCCGGTATCGGGACATCGTCTACAACGTCGTATTTGACGGACTGTATAATTCCGCACTGTTCGTATTGAAAAAGTTTCAAAAAGGGGAGGCGAGCGCATGAACGATCCTTTTGCCGTGCTCGGCGTGTCGCAGAACGCGACGGATGAACAGATCCGCGAGGCGTATCGCCTTCAGGCGCGCCGCTTGCAGCAGCAGATCGACTCGGGCGATAACGCCGGATTTGCCGCGCAGCAGATGCAGGCGCTGGACGCGGCGTACGACGCGATCATCCTCTCGAGAAGCAGCGGCTCCGGCGGTTATTCCGCAGCGTGGTCATCCGCGGCACAGTCCGACTATTCCGACATCCGCCGCACGATCCGCGCCGGCCGTTTGGACGACGCGCAGACGATCCTCGACGGCATACCGGAAGGACGCCGGAACGCCGAGTGGTATTTCCTCAAGGGCTCGGTGCAGCAGCGCAAGGGCTGGCTCGAGGAAGCGTCCGGCAACTTTGCGGCAGCGTGCCGTCTTGATCCGTCGAACGCGGAGTACCGCGCCGCTTATGACGATATGCAGAATTCCCGCACCGGCGGCTACCGCACGCGCCGTTCGGACAGCGGCCGTGTGTCGCCGTGCGACGTCTGCACGGGTCTTTTGTGCGCGGACTGCTGCTGCGAATGTATGGGCGGCGA
>CADAGA010000126.1 GCA_902787275.1 Oscillospiraceae bacterium
TATATATGTCGTTTATTCTACGTTCTTTCCGAATTGATATGCGCGTGCCTGCGCATCGTTTTTGTCCGACGCTTCGCCGGGCGAGGTGATCCCGCCGCAAAACAGCGAACCGGCAAGCTCCGCCTTCTCGAAGCAGTCGACCCAGCCCTGCAGCCCGCTGACGGCTTTTTCGGGAACCTCGTCCTCTTCCTCCGCCGCGACGGACAGCATATACACCTTGCGGAATCTGTAGTCCGAAGGGAACAGCGGATTCAGCCGGTCAAGCAGCGTTTTCATCTGTCCGCACATTTCGTAGTAGTAGATCGGCGTGACGAACACGAGCGTATCCGCGTTTTTCACCTTTTCCGCGATCCGGACCGCGTCGTCGCGCAAAACGCACGTTTGCGTTTTCTGGCAAGAAAGACAGCCGATGCAGAAGCGCAGCTCCTTCCCCTTGAGCGAGATGAGCTCTACGTCGTTTCCGGCGTCCTTTGCGCCCCGGACGAGACAATCCGCCAGAACGTCCGAATTGCTTTTCGCCCGCAGGCTGGTCGTGATTACAAGTACGTTGCTCATAGTATACCCTCCGTTTATTGCATTGTGATCGTGATCGTCACGTTTCCGTTCGAGAGCAGCTCCGTCATTTCCTGTGCCGTCTTGTCCGTGATGTGTCCGAGCTTCGTATAAGCCCACGTATTGGAGCCGTAGAAAACGACCATCTGGCTGCCGGAATACAGCACGACGTCGCCCGCAGCCGTTGTGATCCGCACGTCGTTTCGCGGCAGGCTCGCGCCGATGGAACCGACCTGCTCGAAGCCGCCGTACATGGACATTCCGATCGTGAGCGGCGCATCCTGCACGAGCGCGCGCAGCGCATCCACGGATTCGTTTTCCTCCCACTGTACCTCGACAGGCGTATCACCGATCTGCATCGTCAATTGTTTTTCCTCCTGTGCCGTTTGCAGCGTCACGTCATAGCCGCCCGCAAGATACCGGGACAGCTGCGTGGTGTCTTTGAGCGTCACGTCGCCGTCCGCGTCCACGTCGGCAGCTTTCTCGTCGATCCGCACGTCCCAGCCGCCCGCCAGATGGCGAAGCGTCAGCACCACGTCGCGCAGATTAACGACGCCGTTTCCGTCCGCGTCTCCCGCAACGCGCTGCACGGCAACGGCCGAAACGGAAACGCCCGCGATCAGGACGCAGCAGAGCGTGATCCACAGCATCGCTTTTTTCACGGTTATTCCTCCTCCGCAGCGGCTTCGATCGTCCGGATCGTTCTTGCAGGCACGCCGCCGACCACCGTGCGCGGTGCGACGTCTTTGGTGACCACGGCGCCTGCCGCCACCACCGCGCCGTCTCCGATCGTCACACCCGGCAGGATCGTGCAGTTCGCGCCGATCCACACGCGCGATCCGATACGTACCGCGGCCGGATGCAGGTTCGCCCGCTTTTCCGGCTGCATGTCGTGGTTGAGCGTGGCAATGACCGTCTTGGGACCGATCAGAGAATCATCGCCGATCGTGATCCCGCCCTGATCCTGAAACTGGCAGCCCGCGTTGATGAAAACGCCCCTGCCGATCCGGATGTTCTTGCCGCAATCGGTGTAGAACGGCGGGAACAGACTGAGATCGTCGCCGCAGCCGCCGTTCGTCAGCTTCTGCATCAGCTCCCGCAGTTCCTCCGGCGTGTGGTAGGAACCGTTGATCTGCGCCGTGATCTGCAGCGCCTGCTGGGAAAGCTCGTGCATTTTGAGATGCGTCTCACTGTTTGCAATCACTTCCGTCTGCGCACGCATGGCGTCCAGAAACGCTGAAAGCTCCATATCGGTTTCCTCTTTCGTCATTTACTGTCTCTATTATACGCGGCTGTCTTTCTATAATCAAATACTTGTTTTCTATGCTTTCCTATGCTATAATTGAATAAGAACATGCAAGGAGGAGCACGTATGGATCTACGAACGATGCAGTATTATTTAGCCGTCGTCCGCGAGGGAACGATCTCCGCGGCCGCAGAAGCGCTGCACGTTGCGCAGCCGTCGCTGTCCAGACAGATGAAGGAGCTGGAGCAGGAGTTCGGCGCGCCGCTGTTCGTGCGCGGCAACCGGAAAATCACATTGACGGAAGAAGGCATCGTGCTGCGAAGACGCGCCGAAGAGCTGGTGCAGCTGATGCAGATGACGAAGGAAGAGATCACGCAGGTGAAAAACCACATCTCGGGCGCGGTGCGCATCGGCGCCGGCGAGTCCGTGTCCTTCCATTACCTGTCCCGCACGGCAAGCCGCCTGTCCGAAGAGCAGCCGGACATTCGCTTCCATATTACCAGCGGCGACACGCAGGATCTGATGGACGAACTGACGGACGGTCTGATCGACTTCGCCGTCATTTTCACGGAGGTCGACCACGACTTGTATCAATCCATTACGCTGCCGGAAAGCGACCGCTTCGGCGTTCTGATGCCGAAAGCGCATCCGCTGGCAAGCAAAGAAACCGTGCGCATCCGGGATCTGAAGGGGTACCCTGTGATCCTGTCCAGAGCGCATGCCGCCGTGATTTCCGGCATGAAGGACTTTTCCGGTCTGGACGTTGTCGCGACGTATAATCTGATCTACAACGCCTCTCTTCTTGTGGAGGACGGTCTCGGTCTTGCCGTGACGTTCGACGGTCTGATCCGCTGCGACGGGAACAGCACTCTGGCTTTTCGTCCGCTGGTGCCGGAGATGCCCGCCACCGGAAAACTGATCTGGAAAAAGTATCAGACGTTTTCTCCCGCGGCGCAGTTGTTTATTGAGCACGTGCGGGAACAAATCCATACGCAGGCAGGATAGAAGCGTCTGTTGCGGGATCGGGTCGGATGTGGTATAATCATTGCGCAATCATGAAGCGCACGAGAAAAGCGGAGGTCCTCCTATGGTTTATTTACTGATCGTGATATACATAGCGTTTATCGGTCTGGGCGTACCGGATTCTCTCATCGGCTCCGCCTGGCCGGCAATTCAGCCGGAAATGGGCGTTCCCGTCGAGTCCGTGAGCATGCTCACCCTTCTGATCTCCGGGTGCACGGTACTGTCCAGCATGTTCAGCGCGCGTGTTCTCAACAGATTCGGAACGGCAAAGGTCACAGCTTTCAGCACGGCGATGACGGCCGCGGCTTTGTTCGGCTTCTCCGTATCCCCGTCTTTCGGCGTGATGGTGCCGCTGGCCGCTCTTCTCGGGCTGGGCGCCGGCGCGATCGATTCCGGTCTGAACAACTACGTGGCGCTGCATTTCAAGGCAAGTCACATGAATTTTCTGCATTGTTTTTACGGCGTGGGCGTGACGCTCAGTCCCTACCTGATGGCGCGCGCGTTAAGCAGCGCAGGATGGCGCGGCGGTTACCGGTACGCCTTCTGCGTGCAGGCGGCCATTGCGCTGCTGCTGATCGTGTCCGTCCCCCTCTGGAAAAAGGCTGCCGATCACGGGTCGACCGAGGAAGCGCCCGCGGTGAATCTGACGCTGCCGCAGATGGCAAAACGCTCGGACGTACGGCTGGTCTGGGTCATCATGCTCGCGACGAACGCCGTCGAATATGCCTGCGGCGTCTGGGGCAGCACGTATCTCGTAACGGGCAAAGGGTTTCAGGTCAGGCACGGCGCGCTGGCTTTGACGATCTATTATGCCGGCATGTCGATCGGCCGTTTCGTTTCCGGACTGCTCTCCGCGAAGGTCAGCACGTGGAAGCGGATCGGCATCGGCGCTTCTATCCTCGCGCCTGCGGTCGTGCTCATGCTTCTTCCCCTGCCCGGCGCCGTTTCCGTCGCGGGATTGTTCCTGATCGGTTTAGGCAACGGAGCCATCTATCCGAACATGATCCACCTGACGCCGCACAATTTCGGGCAGGACGTTTCCCAGTCCGTCATGGGTTCGCAGATCGCTTTTGCCTATATCGGCGTGATGCTGGCGCCGCCTGTGGTCGGTCTTGTGTGCAGGGTTTTCGGCACGCAGGCATATCCCGTACTGCTCGCATTTCTTTACGTGATCCTGATCGTCGCTCTGCGGCTGTTTATAAAGCAGCTGAAAAAGCAGGGCAGATACGATCCGGACGTCTGAAAAAAGGATCGGCAGCATGATAAACAACGATCGAAAATTTGAAATGAACCGTTTTCTATGCCCGGACGTCTCCTATGCTCCCGTATACATCTGGGTATGGAACGACGTGTGTACGACCGAGCGGATCGACGACCAGCTCTCGGAAATGCAGCGTCTCGGCATACGGGCTTTTTACGTCCTTCCGGAGCCGCAGGGATTCCGGCCGGACAGCATGCCTACAAGCCTTGTGCCCGACTATCTCTCCGCGGAATACTTCTCGCTTGTCGCGTATGCGGTCGAGCAAGGGAAAAAACTCGGTATGCGCTGCTGGATATACGACGAGGGCGGCTGGCCTTCCGGCGGCGCATGCGGCGCGGTTCTGCGGGATCATCCCGAATACGCCCGGCAGGTCCTGAGGGCGTGTGACCGTTCTTTCCGCGCCGGCGACGTTTACCGCAAGTCCTCGCCGGACGTTCTCGCGGCTTTTCTTCAGGATCGGGAGATGATCCGCGACGGATGCGTTCTCGATGCGGACGCGGTGGTTACGGAGTATACAATCGGGCGGGAGATGCACGCAAACGCCGATTATCCGGATCTGCTCAACCGGGATGCGACGGATCATTTCATCAGAATCACCCACGAGCAGTACGCATCCGCGATGCCGGACGCGCTCGGTCAAACCGTCACTGCCGTTTTTACGGACGAGCCGAAAGCGCCCTGCAGACCGTTCAGCGCCTGCCTTGCCGCACGATACCGGGAGCTGTACGGAGAATCCGTATTGCCGTATCTGCCGCTGCTTGCACAAAGGGTCCCTCCGACGCAGGAGAACGCACACGTACTGCGCCGCTGGTACGATCTGTGCAGCCGGACGTTCTGCGAGCATTTTCTTCTCCCGTGCAAGACGTGGGCGAACGAACACGGCATGGCGTTTACCGGACATCTGGATAAGGATCACGACCCTCTCGGCTGTGTCCGCGGCGGTCTGAACTATAACCTGATGCGCGCGCTGCGGTGCTTTGATATTCCGGGTATAGACGTGATCTGGCGGCAGATCTATCCCGAGGATCGGATCGCAAAGCCGGACGACGTGAACGGATGCAACGGCTTTTTCCCGAGATATGCCTCGTCTGCCGCCGCGCAGAACGGAACGAAACCGGCGATGGCGGAGATCTTCGGCGTTGCCGGACCGGGTCTGACGTATGACGTCATGCGGTATACCGTCGGGTATCTGGCGGTTCGCGGCGTCACCGTTTTCAATCTGTTCAATTTCCCGCTCGGACGCACGGGCGCACTGCTCGCGCAGGAGCTGCCGGTGTTTACAGAGGAGCAGCCGTATGACCGGACTCTGCCGCAGTTCAACCGCTACATGGAACGGCTGTCCTATATCTCGACGGTCGGAGAACGCGTCTGCGAAACCGGACTTTACTATCCGATTTGCGATTTTCAGAGCGGGCTGAATGCCGAAGAAACGGCGGAGGCGTTCGATACGCTCGGCAGGGCGCTGGAGGAGCGAATGATCGCATTTGACGTCGTGGACGACGACGTGATCGAAGCCGCCGCGGACGTCGACAACGGTCGTTTGCGCATCGGCCGCGCCGTTTACCGGCATCTGATCGTTCCGCCGAACGCCGACATTCCGCCAAACGTCCGCAAGATCCTACACCGTTTCGTACAGGGCGGCGGCAGCGTGTCCTGCGATCTGTCGGGCGCGGCGCCGGAGCTGCGCGTCGAGGGAACCGGACTGCGCGTGCTGCACAGAAAGGCGGAAAACGGCGAATGGTTCTGCCTGTTCCGTGAGGCGGGCGAAAGCGGCGCGTATCAGATCCATCTGCCCGTGTCAAAGGGCTTTCTGCTGGATCTGACCGACGGCGCTTTGCGTCGTTTCGACGCAAAGAACGGTATTCTTCCGCTGTCTCTCGCGATCGGCGAGACAGCAGTCGTTCTGCTGACGGACGAACCTCTGCCCGCGGAAAGCCGAAAAGAGTATAC
>CADAGA010000127.1 GCA_902787275.1 Oscillospiraceae bacterium
GGACAGCGTCAGACCGTCCCTGACCATCGGATGACCGAAGTACGTCGGGTTGAAGTCGATGCCGTCGAGACCCAGCTTCTTCGCAAACGCGACCCACGGCTCAAAGTGGCGCGGCTCGTAGGCGTCGCGGTCGAT
The DNA here is from genome assembly GCA_902787275.1 of Oscillospiraceae bacterium. Classification (GTDB taxonomy): domain Bacteria; phylum Bacillota; class Clostridia; order Oscillospirales; family Acutalibacteraceae; genus UBA1425. Next base: position 136 of record CADAGA010000127.1, read on the forward strand.
CTTTCCTTTATCCTCACCGAGGAACGCGTAGCTCGCGTGCAGATTCAAGCGCTTCTTGCCGGGCATGAGCGAGACGGCTTTTTCAATATCGTCCATCAGCTCCTGCGCCGTGCGTGCGCGGCCGGGATAGTTGCCGGTCGTCTGGATGCCGCCGGACAGCGCGTCCGAGCCGTCGAAGCCCAGCACGTCGTCCCCCTGCCAGCAGTGCAGCGAGATCGGGACGTTCATGAGCGTGTTGATCGCCTGCTCGGTATCGACGCCGATCGCGGCGTATTTTTCACGGGCGCTCTCATATCGTGTCATATCTGAATCCTCCTTCATTACACATACGGTTTATTGTATCATTTCCACCCGGCAGAATCAAGAGAAAAGATAGGTTTTTATTGCCGAAACAGCCGTAAAAAATCTGTACCCAGACGCTCCAGCGGATCGTAGCCGAGCGCGAAATACTTGAACGCCCAGACGACGGGGCTCCACTTGAAGTGCGCCCAGTCCAGCACGGTCACCAGCGCGCGCAGGAATGCGGGCAGGTCGCGCGTTTTCGGTACCGTCACCGGTGCGAAGGTTTCGCCCGCGGGGCAGACTGTAAACGGCTGCGCATAGCAGATGCCGTACGCGCCTGTGACGTAGAACCGCACGAACGTGCGCACGTCATAATCGCGCAGGCACAGTTCTGCTCTGCCGTCTGTGACGCCCTCGCGGCACAGTACGTTTCCGTCGCCGATCCACGTGATCGTGTCGGCATTTTTGCACTCGATCACGATGCGGTCGCTCTCCTCGTCCACCGTCACGCGCGTGACCATCGGCGTCTCATTGCTGCGCCAGTCCATCTCCTCCTCGACGAAGCCGGGCATTTCCTCCAGCCCGTTCAGTTCCCTGCCGTAGGAAAAATGCGAAACGGCGAAGAACGTGCCGTTCTGCATCCCTGTGCGGAACGCGTCCAGCGTCAGCTCCGGCAGCAGCATCATGGTGTACGCGTCGTTGACGGAGGTGGCGTTATGTGAGTCCGAAAAGCAAAATGCCCACGGCGTCACGCCGTTCGGGATCGTCTTCTGAAGGATCTGATCGTACAGGATACGGTCGCAGCGCGTATGCGCGTCCGTTGCGCTGTTGACGCCCATGCCCACGCACGACCCGGGATTGTCCAGGAAGATGCGGGCAAACTTGTTGACGTAGTATTCGTCGACCGGCTGTCCGACGTGCTTTTCAGAGTCTTTTTTCGGATAGACGTATTCGCCCACGTGCGAAAGCATCGAAAGGCCGCCCGCTTCCCGCACGCCGCGCGCAGGCGTTTCATAATCGCCGTACACACCCGCGAGACCCTGCCCGTATTCGCTGAAATATCCGGTCAGATGGCAGTCCGCGAACGGCGTCGCCATGTTCAGCTCCAGCCCCAGCGGCACGTCGAGCATACCCGACCGGTGCGTGCGCGAGAATCCTGCGGACGTCTTTGCGCTGCCGTCCAGAAAAGCGGCGTATTCCTGCGGCGTCAGCGGCACGATCGGCGCCATCTTCGTGCGCTCCTTTTTGACCGCGCGCAGCAGCGGGATCAGCTGCGGCTCTTTGTCCCAGCCGCGGTTCAGCGTGCCGTGATCGGTCACAGCAACGATATCGTAATCGAAGTCGTAATGCGCCTGGATCGACTCCCGGATCGTCAAAAAGCCGTCGCTCGCAGTCGTATGGCAGTGCAGCTGCGTCTTGTACGCGTCCCAAGCGTCCCAATCCACCGCTTCATACGGGTTTCCGATCGTTCTGTCACGCGGCGCCGCAAAAGCCGGCAGCGCACAAGCGAAAAGCAGGATCGCAGTCACGGAAAGGCAAAGCAGTTTTTTCATATTTCTTCCTCCCCTCGGTACTGCTTTCAGTATAGCAAACCCGCGCAGAGAAAATCAATGCTCCGCGCAGGTTTTTTACGCGGACGGCCGCAAAAAAAGCAGAGCAGTCAAGCGACTGCCCTGCGTTTTTCTTCTTATTCCCACGTCTTCCAGACGTCCGGCTGATAACCGACCGTCGCGAGCTTGCCGTTGCGCACGATCGGCGTTTTGAGAAGGTGCTGGTTTTCGAGCACCTTGTCGAGCTTCGCGTCCTCGGTCAGATACCGCACCAGCGCGAGCGTGTCCTGATCGCGGCACTTTTCGTCCAGCACCACATCCAGTCCGCCGACCGCGCGGCAGACGTTCGCCAGCTCGCCGCGGCTCATGCCCTTGTCCAGAAGGTCGATGCGCTGGAACGGCACGCGCCGCTCCTTGAAATAGCGCTCCGCTTTCTTCGTGTCGAAGCACTTCTTCGTGCCGAAGATCTGAATGTTCATAAATCAGTCCTTCTTGATGTCCGTCCAGAGCTTGCTCTGCAGCTCGCCGATCTCCGGCGCGAGGTTCAGGAATACCTCCGTATTCGCAAGCGTCTGCGAATCCGCATACACCACCGGGTTGCCGATGATGGCGGGATCAAGCTGCTCGCGCGCCTGCATGTGCGGCGTCGCGTAGCCGATCACTTCCGCCGTCTTGACCGCGACGTCCGTTCTGCACATGAAGTTGATAAACGCTTCGGCCTCCGCCTTGTGCTGCGTCGTCTTGAGCACGCACATCGCGTCGACGAACATGTTCGCGCCCTCTTTGGGGATATAATAGTCGATGTCGACGTCCTCTTCCTGCTCGTCCTGCATGATCAGCGCGTCGCCCGCGTAGTACGCCGCGACCGCCGCTTCGCCCATTTCCATCTTGTCAAAGACCTGATCCATCACGTATTCCTGCACGAGCGGCTTCTGCTGCTTGAGCAGCTCCGCAGCCTCTTCCCACTCGGCGGCATTCGTGGAGTTGAACGAATAGCCCAGCTTCGACAGCGCCAACGCGAACGCGTCGCGCGGATTGTCGAACATCAGGATCTGATCCTTGTATTTTTCGTTCCAGAGAAGGTCGACGCTCTTGTCCGCGACGTCCGCAGGATCGACCGCGTTCTTGTTGTAAATGATGACCGTCGTTCCCCACGTGTAGGGCACGGAGAATTTGTTCTCGGGATCGTATTCCAATCCCTTGTAGTCCTCGCCGATGTATTCGTAGTTCGGGATATTGGCGAAATCCAGTTCCGCGAGCATATCCTCTTCGATCATCTTGCCGATCATGTAGTCGGACGGGATCACGACGTCATAGGACGCGGCGCCGGACGACACCTTGGCATACATTTCCTCGTTGCTGGCGTAAGTCGTATAGTTAACCTTGATGCCGGTCTCTTTTTCAAATTCCGGGATCACGGACGTGTCGATATACTCGCCCCAGTTGTAGACGTTCAGCGTGACGCGGTCGCTGCCGCCGCATCCGGCAAGGGACAGCACACCGCACGCGATACACAGCGCAAGAATCAGGGAAAGAACTTTCTTTTTCAATGTTTTGCCTCCTTTTTACCTTCACCGCTTCTGCGGAGATTCACGATCAAAAGCAAGACCATCACCGCCACGAACAGGAGCGTGGACAGGGCGTTGATCTTGGGCGAATAGGGACGCTTGGTCATGGAATAGATCGTCACGGGAAGCGTCTGCGCCGTGGATCCGGAATTGAAATAACTGATGACGAAATCGTCCAGAGACAGCGTGAACGCCATGATAAAGCCCGTCACGATGCCCTGCGAGATCTGCGGCACCACGACCTTTAAGAACGACTTGGCCGGCGGACAGCCGAGATCCTGCGCCGCCTCGAAAATGTTGTCGTTGAGTCCGCGCAGCTTCGGCAGCACCGAAAGCACGACGTACGGGATGTTGAACGTGATGTGCGAGATCAAAAGCGTGCCGAACCCCATCTCCATGCCGTTCATGCGCGTGACGAAGAATACGAACAGCACCATCATCGAGATCGCCGTCACGATGTCGGGATTGGTCACGGGAATGTTGTTGACCGCGAGATACGCGCGCTTCTTCGCACCGCGCATCGAATGGATGCCGACGGACGCGAGCGTGCCGATCAGCGTGGCGATGATCGCCGAAAGCGCCGCCACGGCCAGAGAAATGTACAGGCTCTTGAGGATCACCTGATCGTGGAACAGCTCCGTGTACCAGCGCAGCGAGAATCCGCCGAAGCGCCGGAAGCTCTTGGTAGAGTTGAACGAGAAAAAGATCATCACCGCGATCGGCGCGTACAGGAACGCGAAGATCAGGAAGTTATACGCTTTGGAGAGCACTTTCATCAGATCATCCCTCCCGCGCTTTCATCCTTGTCAAAGTGATTCATGATCGCCATCGAAATCAGGATCATCAGCATCAGCACCAGCGACAGCGACGCGCCGATGTTGTAGTTGACCGTGCCGGTGTTGCCGAGGAAATAATTCTCGATGATGTCGCCGATCAGGTACGTTTTGCCCGCGCCGAGCAGCTTCGAGATGACGAACGTGCTGACCGCGGGAACGAAAACCATCGTGATGCCGGAAATGATCCCGGGCACGCTCATCGGCAGCAGCACGCGCCGGAACACCTGCGCGCGGCTCGCGCCGAGATCCTGCGCCGCTTCGATCGTGCTCTGCTCGATCTTGGTCAGCACCGTGTAGATCGGCAGGATCATGTAGGGCAGGAAGTTGTAGACCATGCCCAGCACGACGGCGCCGCGCGTGCCGATCATCTTGAATCCGTCCAGACCGATGCTCTGCAGGAACGCATTGATGAGGCCCTTGTCCGCGAGGATCGCGATCCACGCGTACGTGCGGATCAGAAAGTTCATCCACATCGGCAGCATCACCAGCATGATCATCGTGCTCTGCCGGCGCGTGTTCATGCGCGCGATCGCGTATGCCAGCGGGTACGCCATCAAAAGGCAGATCGCCGTCGAGATCAGCGCCAGCTCCACCGAAATGCCGAACGTCTTGGCATAGTCCACGATCGCCGTGACGTTTCCTGCCGTGAAATGCCCGTCGGCGTCGGTCAGCGCGTAGTACACGACCAGCGCGATCGGCACGAGAACGAAAATCGCCATCCACACCGTGTACGGCGCGGTGATCAGCCGCTTGGTAAAGGACTTACGGTTCATCCTCGTCGCCCTCCTTTTCGTACGTCACGTCGGAGAGCATTTCGATCTCGTCTGAGAAGGTGCTGTAGTCGCCGTAAAGACCGGAATACTTGGATTTTTTCATGATGTGGATCGCGTCGGGCTCGATGAAAAGACCGATGCGCGAATCGGGCGCTACGTAGTCCGTGGTCTGGATCATCCACTTGAAGCCGTCCACGTCCACGATGATCTCGAAGTGCACGCCCTTGAACGTCACGCTCGTCACGTCGCCGCAGACCATGCCCTTCTCGACCGGTACCACGTCCACGTCCTCGGGACGGATGACCACGTCGACCGGCTCGTTCTTTTCAAAGCCCTTGTCGAGACAGTCGAAGCGCCGCCCGGCGAATTCCGCGACCAGATCGTCGCGCATCACGCCGTCCAGGATATTGCTCTCGCCGATAAAGTCCGCGACGAACGCGTTCTTCGGCTCGTTGTAGATATCCTCCGGGGTGCCGATCTGCTGGATCTTTCCCTCCGACATGACAACGATCGTGTCGGACATGGTCAGGGCCTCCTCCTGGTCGTGCGTCACGTAGATGAACGTGATGCCCAGGCGGTCGTGCATCTCCTTAAGCTCGAGCTGCATCTCCTTGCGCATCTTAAGGTCCAGAGCGCCAAGCGGCTCGTCAAGCAGAAGGATCTCCGGCTCGTTCACCAGCGCGCGGGCGATGGCGATACGCTGCTGCTGTCCGCCGGACAGCGTGGAGACGGCGCGGCGCTCGAAGCCCTCGAGGTCCACCAGCTCAAGGACGCGCTTCACCTTCTT
>CADAGA010000128.1 GCA_902787275.1 Oscillospiraceae bacterium
CGTTGACGGACATTTCCAGACTCTGACGCATCACTTCGATCAGATTGTATTCCGGCAGCTTGCTGTCCGCGGCAAACGCGGTCACGGAGAGCACGACGGCCAGGACGGCGATCACGCCGACGATCGTCCAAACTTTTTTACGCATATGCTGCTCCTTTCTTACGCTGCGGTCTTTTCGCCGAAGATGAGGTTATACAGCCACGTCTTGACGAACAGGAACGCGTTGTTGATCGTGCGGATGGCCTTCAGCAGGGGCAGAGTGAGGTGCGTGTGCATTGCCTTCCGGATGGAGAAGAAGAAGTCCATGATGTAATACATGTCGTCCACTTTTTCGCTCGTGGAGACTTTATGGTTCTTTTCCCAGACGGCACAGAGTATGATGGTGTTCAGGTTCGGTTCGTAGCGGTAGACAACCCAACCCTTGAACACGTTTTCATCGGAATAGGCGATGGTGAAATCGGTGTAATCCAGACCGCGGATAGTCGCTTCGCCGACCTTCTTGGGGAAGGTTTCCTGGAAGTAGTCCTCCGAGGACAGGCTGACCGCGATGTTGTTCGGATCGGCGGGTTCCCATTCGCCGTTGTACATGGCGTCGGCGTCCGGATAGTAGAGCACGTCGATGTCGCTCTTTTTGTAGGTCTTGATCTTGTCGCCGGGCTGCAGGAGCGTCGCCTTGTCGTTGCCCTTTGCCATGTACTGCAGCTCAAGGAAATCGGGATCTTCACAGATTTCATAAGTTTTGAACGTTTCGGCGGGTTCCGATTCCGGCTCCGAGACGTCCTCGGCGGCAGCGGCGATGGAGCAGAAGGAAAAGACCGTCAGCACCGCCAAAAGGATCGCAAGCAGTTTTTTCATGAATAGTGTCCTTCCTTTCGCTTATTTGTTGCCCAGAAGCTTCGCCCAGAATGCAAGCATCTTCGGGGTGATCTTGAGAAGAAGATTGCCCAGCAGATCGAGGAACGCAAGCCATTTGACGTAGATCTTCTCCACGAAGCTCTCACTGCCGGTCGGCTCGCGCGTCTCGTACACAGCCTGGAGGCTGACCGTCAGCGCAGTTTCGGTTTCGGCGACGTAGACGATCTTCCAGCCGGTGACCGTGGTGTACTGATAGTACGTGGTCTTGGCATACTCATAGTCCATCTGCAGCGCAAACGTCTGCTTTTTCCTTTTGAGCTGTTTGTCGAGCGCTTTCTGCTCGTCGCTGGTCAGACTGTTATAGATGTCGAGCGCGGATTTGTATTTGCCGTTTTCGACTTCCATTTCGTCCACTTCGTCGCCCACGGCCTTGACGGTGTAGGAGCCGGCAGATTCGCCGCTGGTGAAGCTGGCGATGCTGTCGCGGAAGGAGACGACGCCGACGAACTCTTCGCTGGCATACGTTTTCTGCAGTGCGCTGGTGACGTTCTCGGCGTCCGCAGTGCTGACGCTGTAGCTCACGGTCAGCATTTCGCAGGTGTCGTGGACGGACGTGATCTTGTCACCGGGCTTGAGGATCTGACCGACGTAGTAGCCGGAATCGGTCTTTTTCGGTTCTTCGACCTCGCCGTCAACGGCGGATGTGCAGACCGTCATGCAGCCGATTGCGAACAGAACAGCCAGAAGGACGGATAAGCTTTTTTTCAGCATAGTTGTTTCCTCCTATCAGGTCGAGCTGCCGACCAGGAATTCGCCGAGCTGCAGGAACCATTCCTGCAAATACGCGATGATGTAGTCGATGATCGTCTTGATGTAGCCGCGCATCATGGCCTTGTAGCCGGCCCAGCCGGTCAGGACGGGCTCTTCCCACTCCGCGACCAGCACGATGCGGCTGAATTCCTTGCCGGTGTAGATGCTCTTGATCTTCCACTGCTTGAACGCGTATTCGTTCTCGTTGACGTAGTCGATCGCGTAATTGGTGCGGCGCTCCGTCTCTTTGTAGGCGAAATCGGTGTAGTCGCCCAGCCCGCAGATCGCGTAGCCGGATTCGGCATAATCCAGGTAGCGTGTGTTCTCATTGCCGGAAGCAGCGCCCTCGCCGGGCAGGTATTCCACGATCAGAACAGCCTTGGCGGGTTCGACCGGATCACCGCCATCCGTCGGCTCTTCCGTTTCAGCGGCGGGCGCTTCCGGAAGAAGGATCACGTCGGTCGGCTGCAGATACACGTCGCCCTTGCCGCTTTCCACGGCGGCGACCAGGTCGGTGATCTCATATTCCACGGGGGTGTAAGCCGGCTTCGTCGGCTCTGTCGGTTCACCGGAATCCTCTGCCGCGACGACGAACGCGAGCGCGCCGAACGCGAGCAGAACAGCCATCAGAGAAGCAAGAATTTTTTTCATCATGGTTCTTTCCTCCTTATGCCTCGATGCCGAACAGGCCGTACAGCCACGCACGGACGCCGTCGTTCAGCACTTTTGCAAGTCCTGCGGGAAGGGCGTTGACCAGTTTTGCATAACCGAAGATCTCTTCGATCTTGGCGATCCACTTCGCAAGCGTTGCCTGGATGGGTGTTGCGTATTCGGTCGGTACGTCGGGGTTATCGGGCTTTTCGGGCTCATCAGGCTTCTCCTCGGGAGCAGCGCCTCTATCCCAAAGCGCATAGACCTCAATGTTTATGACGCCGGTATCCTTCCCTTTCCAGTCATAATAATACAGCGCCCAGCCGAGGAATTTTGCGCCGGGAAGCGCAAAGTCGATCGGGTTGCCGTTTTCAAGGTCGCCTCTGTCGATGCCGGCCGAATCTCTGGCGTGCGCCAGCTCGCCCATACCGGAGATCTTTACATAGGCAGGGTCGCCTTTTTGGAAATCAAGGTCAGTATAGAACGACTTGAAGTAATTCGGGCTCTTTGCCATCAGATCAGCAGCAGTCTGTCCGGATTTTTTATCCAGAACCCACTTCTCACTGTCCAGATTGTACTTCGGAACGACGTTGTCTCTCCAGTCCGGATTCTTGACGTTGGTCGCTTTGATCGAAGCGGCGTCGGGGTAGTAGATCACGCGCAAGGTTTGACCTTTTTTGGCCGTGACTTCGCCGAACTCGATCTTGTCTCCCGCCTGCAGGATCGGGACTTCCAGACTGTTGTTTACTTTGATACGGCCCAGACCGGCGGACGGTACCGTATAGACCGTTCCAGCAGCGGCTCCGCCGTCGTCCTCAGCCGATACGCAGACGACGCACACGGAGAACGCCATCACGACCGCCAGCAGGACGGCAAGTGCTTTTTTCATAGATATTCCTCCTTAACATCTATCGGGCTGTACCCGATTCAGATTCGGTACTATTCTACCGTATTTCTACCGATTTGACAAGAGGAAAATCCAAAAAAGTCATATTATTTTGTTTGAGTTTCGGCAGAATGATGAGAATGAGTCATATAAATTGTGCAATATGCTGAATACGCTCGAAAGGTCGTTTCTCTCTATTTTCTGAAACGACAATAAAACGGCTGCGAGATTGCCGACCGGCGCAGGCAGCAGCGGCGCGTACTCGGCGAGCGAGGCGAGCCGCTGCTTGTCCGGCAGGCGGGAGACGACGGAACGCACGCGCGTGTCCGTCTGCACGGCGGCAGGGACGCCCCGCGCGGTATACGCCGTGCGTTCGGCAGCGATCCCCGCGCCGATGCCCGCGAGCGTCAGACACAGACAGACGATCTCCAGACGAAAAAACCAGCGCATAGCGATTCTTGTGGAACAGTGTTTCATACGGCACCTCTCATTGTACGTAGTGCTCCAGCAGACCGGCGAGCGCACGGCCGAACAGTCTGCCGGAATAGACGGCTTCCTCGAGTGTGTTTGCTTCGCTGCCGAATTCGACGAGCAGCGAACAGGGCGTCATATCCATATTATATTTGCGGTGGCAGAAGAAGAGCGGACGCGTAAGTCCGGCTGCCTGTGTTTCCAGCGCGTCCTGCAGCCGCAGCGCGAAACGCAGATTCTGCCGCCATTCCGGAAAATCGTCGACTTTGCCGCCCTGCGCGCCGGAGATGATCATGATCTGCGCCGCCTTTTTGCCGTCGACGGTGACGACGGGCTTGATCTTCGTACCGTCGTTTTCCTGGATCGAATCACGGTGCACGTCCAGTACGACGGAAAGGCTCGGGTATCGATCCAGATACGACTGCACCGTTTTGCGCGAACGGTCGTATGCGCCGGAATATGCCGCGTCATGCACTGTCGTGTCGTGCAGCGTCCGGAATCCTGCGCGCTCCAGCTCCTCGGCGATCGCCGAACCGACGCGCGCGACGTTGCGCGACGTGTCCTGCGTGCGGGAAGTCGTGTCCGCGGCATACCAGTCGCGGTCAAGCAGCTCGTATCCTTCCGTCGTATGCGTGTGAAAGATCAGCACGGCGGGCTGTGATTTGTCCACGGAAAGCGGTACGTCCGCGTCCCAGAGCGCGTCGTAATCCGGCTGCACGTCGTCGGTCAGGTTACGGATGAGCAGACCGCGGAACGTTTCCGTGGCGGATTTTTTGCCGAAGGTCTGCTCACGGATGCCGCCGTCTTTGCGCTGCGATGCTTCACGGTCTTTTTCCTCCCGCATCCATTTGAGGACGTCGGCGGGCGTCTCGGTCAGCGCGTCGGGCAGGGACGTCTGCGCCTTTGCCGGAACGGAATCCGTCTGCATCCCGCCCGGCTGCGCCTGAGGCGTCAGCGCGTGCAGTTTTGCGGCGGCGCTCTCCGGAAACACGGCGTATGCGGACAGGAGCAGCAGATCCTGCGTCACGTATCGCGGCAGCAGGAGCGAGGAAATAAGAAGCAGAACGGACAGCAGGACGGACAGAACGGCAGCCGCTTCCGGCGGTTTTCGTTGCATAATTCTCACCACACAAAAGAACTCTGTATGATGATTATGTGCGGCGCGGCCGATTCATGCCGGAAATACAAGTCGGAATTTGTCTTTGTCTAATCCCAAAGTAAAGTTTTGCTTCGCAAAGTGATGCGTGCTGTCGCACGTGATGTATTCCGGCGATGCCGGAATGATTCGGAGCCTGCGGCCGGCGATTATAATCGGGTACGGGCGAAGCCCGTCCGAAACGTTTTGCGTCAGCAAAACACATCACTTTACGCAACGCGGAAAACATCACTTCCCGAAGGGAAACATCGCGCGCCACGGGCGCACATCACACGGAATTCGTCGGGCGCACCCCCGACAAATCCCGCTTCTCACGATACCAGCAGCAAAAAGTCCTGCGGCGACAAATGCGGCTGCAGCGCCTTGTTGACGGAAAGCGCAAGCATCCGCGCGGCACGCTCAATGACGAGATCAATCTCGCGCGGCGTGATCATCATATCTGCGCCTTCCCGCACGAGCGGGCTGTCCGCATCCGCGTGCGAGAGGTCGCACACGAGCGTCGCGGCGTCCACGACCGTCGGTACGCCGACCGCGATCACCGGCACGCCGAGACTTTTACGGCTGAGCTCGGCGCGGGCATTGCCGACGCCGGAGCCCGGCGTAACGCCCGTGTCCGTCATCTGGACGGTGCAGCCGAGTCTCGAAAGCCGTCGGGCGGCCAGCGCATCCACAGTGACGACGGCGGCAGGCTGCACGCGTTCCACTGCGCCGCGCAGCACTTCGCCGGTCTCCATGCCGGTTTTGCCCAGCACGCCCGGAACGAGGTTGACGACCGGCCGCAGCTCGCCCAGTCCGGCAGCGGCGGCAAGCTCCGGTTCAATGTGCCGCGTGGCGAACACGAGCGAAGAAAACTTCGGCCCGAGCGCGTCGGGCGTGATGTCCGCGTTGCCGAGCCCCGCGACCAGCACCGTGCCCTCCGGCGGCAGCAGACGGCGCAGCTCCCGCGCGAGCGTTTCGACCGTTTCGTCGGGGATCTCGGCGCTGCGTCTGAAGGGCGGCACCTCGACGGTGACGTACCGCCCCTGCGGTTTGCCGAGCGCTTCGGCGCCGGCGGCGGAGCGCACGTCGATGCGGGTGATCCGAAGGC
>CADAGA010000129.1 GCA_902787275.1 Oscillospiraceae bacterium
ACCACGGGTTTGACGGAGAACGACTCGATCTTTCGGCGCAGGAACGCGCTCATATCCGTTGCCATGCGCTCACTCCTTTTCACAGTCGGCGCGCATCGCGCGAAGCTGGGTGCGCAGACTCATATCGTAGATCTTGCCGTCAAACAGCACGACAAAGCAGCCGAGCAGCCCGTCGTCCGTCTCAGGCTCAAAGCTTTCAACGCCGAAGCGTTCTTCGAGACGCGCGCAGAGATATGCGTACGCATCGTCCGAAACGTTCGGCGCACAAATGATCTTTGCCTGTTTCATGCCGATTCCTCATCGCCCGCACAGCTGTCGATCAGACGGTCGGCAAGTTTTTTCGTGTCCGCGTCCGTGATGCTGTGTTCAAGCAGCTTTTCGCTGATGTCGAACGCCAGATCCACGACGTCCTGACGCATCGTGCCGAGCGTTTCGTCGTGTTCCTTCTTTGCCTGTGCGCGCGCCTTTTCCAGAATAACGTCCGCCTGCGCATGCGCTTCGGAAACGATCTGATCCGCTTCGGCACGCGCTGCCTTGCGCGCCTCGTCTGCCTGCTGCTGACACATGGCTTCGCTGTTTTCCAGAAGCCCGGTATACTCTGCCTTCAGCTTTTCGGCCTCGGCGGCCTTTTCTTCGGCGGCTCTGGCTTCGGCATTCACCCGTTCGGTCCGCGCGTCCATAAACTTGCGGATCGGCTTGTAGGCGAGCGTGCGCACGATCAGGAACAGAAGGACGATATTCAGAAGGTTCAGCACAAGATCGATCGGGACTTTCGATAAGTCCAAACCTAAACTCTCCATGTCGATTTCCCTTCCCTGCTTATTTCACCGCGAGGATCAGCGCGATCACGAACGAGTAGATCGCGGTGGACTCCGCAAGCGCAAGTCCCAGAAGCAGAATGGAATTGATCTTGCCGGATGCCTCCGGCTGACGCGCGGTCGCGTCGACGGCCTTGCTCGTGGCAAAGCCCATCATGATGCCTGCGCCCAGTGCGGGCAGAAGTGCGAGTGCTGCTGCGAATGGTGTCATGGTTGATTCCCTCCAATGATTATTCGGTTGCCTCTCGGATAAACGTGAGAGACAGGATGATAAAGATGTACGTTTGAATGAGCGGGTGGAACAGATTGAAGTACAGTCCCGCCAGCGACGTCACGCCCACGGCATAGCCGCCGAGCGAATTCTTGAGCAGATCCATCACGATCATGCCGCCGAGCATGTTGCCGAACAGACGGCACGCCAGCGAAACGGGCGCCGCAACGTCGCTGAGGATACGCATGGGCAGGATCATCGGCGAGGGCGACGCGAGCGACTTCACACGGCCGAGCAAGCCCTTCTTGCGGATGCCGTAATAGTTCAGCAGGAAGAAGGTACACAGCGCGAGCGTGAACGTGAACAGCAGATCCGACGTCGGCGGACGCTGCCCCAGAAGCTCCGACGCCGCGCAGCCGATCAGCAGTACCGCCACGCAGAACATATACGCGGGCAGCTCGGGTGACAGATCGCCGGCCGTATCATGCGTGAACTTGTCGATGAACTCAACGGCCGCCTCCAGCGCGTTCTGCAGTCCCTTCGGCTCGTCTTTGAACTTCGGATACGCGAACACGCGGAACAGCACGCACAGAACGGCGATCACCAGCAGAAGCGCGTATGCCGTCAGCGTCGTGCGCGCCACGGACAAGGGCCCCAACTGCACGCGTGGCGAGAACATCTCGAGCTCGAGCGAGATCCCCTTCATGCCGCCGACCACGAGACTCACCGCAGTGGCTGTGAAGAACCATCCGCTGATCACCATGCCGAAGAAGGGCAGCCGCCGCTTCTTCTTTGCTTTTTTGGGATCGCTCTCCGCCAGCGTGTCATGCCGCTTCCTGCACCAGAGTACGAGAAACACGACGAACACGACCGCAGAGAGCGCAAGCTTGATCACGGTCAAGGCGTTCAAACCGCTTCACCTCTTTTCCTTTACGATCGTTGTAACGGCAAAAAACAATCCGGCAGCCAGAACGCCGCCTCCTGCGCCGATCCCGAACCACGTCGCGCCCGCGCGCGGCAGCAGGAAAAAGACCGGCAGAAGGATCGCCGCGTAGGACACGAGCTTGAAAACCAGCAGCAGGATCGGCGTTTTTCCCTGCAGCACGCGTCCGGAAATGACCTTCGTTAAAAAAAATTCGGCTGCGCCGCAGATCGCGCCGGGCAGCAACCACAGGATCGGATTCATGGAGAACAACCCCTTATTCGGGAGGTAAAATATGTTATATTATATCTCTTATACTAAAAAAAGCAAGACGCAGAATAGCCAAAAAAATCTAAGTCGTTTTGGTAATTCTGCCCATTTCTGAAAGGATACTGCGATTTGCGATCATTTCCCGCCGCTACCAGCCGAGGAAATTGCGCGCGACGCCGAACAAAACCAGCGCGCCCGCCACGCCCCACGCAACGATCTTCGCCGTGCCGCGCAGCAGCCGCTCGCCGTTTCGAACGTACCCGACACACCACGCCAGCGCCACGTAAATGCCCGCGGGCAACAGCAGCAGCACCGCGCGGTTCTGAAGGTAAGCCTCGCGCAGATCGCCGTGCAGCAGCGCCATGCACATCCGTGAAACGCCGCAGCCGGGACACTTGAAGCCCGTCAGCGTAAAAAACAGGCACGGCAGACTCAAACCCGTCCGACGCGCGAACCACGCATAGAAAAGACCTGCGCACAGCAGGAAAAGCACTGTGCACAGGACCTTTTGCAAACGGTTCTTCATTATGCGGCGGGCGTCGCCATTTTGTTCAGGTCCGCCTGGATCAGGCACATGTCGACAATGGCGAATCCGAAGATCGCAAGGATCAGATACAGGATCTCCGTGTTGTCCTCGGCAGGCATGTTGCGCACCTGCTTGGCATAGCGCATCTTCTTGGCCGCCTGATAGTACCAGTACCAGCCGTAGATGCCGCCCGTAATGAACGACAAAAGCCAGGTAATGCCGCCGGAATAGGCGCTCTGATCGTTGGAGACGCGGTTCACGTCGTCCACCATCTTGACGAACCAGAAAATGCCGTAGATCCCGCACGTCACGATCGACAGGATCACCGCGACCGCAATGTCGCGCGCCTGCACGCCGCAATCGAAATACTGCGGCTGGGCGTACGTCGGCGGAACGTAAGCAGACTCCGGCTGCGCATACGTTTGCTGCGGGTCGGGCTGTGCGTACGTTTGCTGCGGGTCGGGCTGCGCATACGTTTGCTGCGGCTCGGGCTGCGGCTCACTCTGCGGTGCAGACGCTGCGACCGCGGTTCCGCATCCGGGACAGAACTTATCGTTTTCGGAAATCTGGGCTCCGCAATTCGGACAAAACATAACAGTGACCTCCTTCATTGATTCGAGCTTATTTTATCACACGCCGCTTCTGTAGTCAATGAATGTTTTATGAATTCTTCTTGAATATTTTTCCACTGTGCGCTTGTACTGAACGGCAAACCGTGGTATACTGACAGCGAAACGGAGGGATACTATGATACTCAAAAGCGATACGGGACTGACGCGGGAGGAGCTGCGCGCAGCACTTGGGCAGGCACTTGCCGGACGGACGTTGCGGAAGGTGCTGCTGCTGCCGCCCGACTATACGCGCCTGTATTCCGGCGCCGGCATCCTCACGGCGATGGTCTACGATCTGCTGCGGGACACGTGCGAGATCGACATCATGCCCGCTCTGGGCACGCACGAGCCGATGACCGAAGCGGAATGGACGGCGTTCTTCGGCAAAGACGTGCCGTTCGAGCGCATGATCGTGCACAACTGGCGCACGGACGTGGTCAAGCTCGGCGAGGTGCCCGCATCGTTCGTCAGCGAAGTTTCCGACGGACTGGTGAACAGCGCGATCGACGTCGAGGTCAACCGCCGCATCGTGGACAGAAGCTACGATCTGATCCTCTCCATCGGACAGGTCGTGCCGCACGAGGTCGTCGGCATGGCGAACTATTCCAAGAATATCTTCGTCGGCTGCGGCGGCAGCAGCATGATCAACTCCTCGCACATGCTCGGCGCGTTCTACGGCATGGAGCGCATCATGGGCAAGGATCATTCGCCCGTGCGCAAGGTATTCGACTATGCGCAGGAGCACTTCCTCGCCGATCTGCCGCTGCTGTACGTACTGACGGTGACGACCAACAGCGCGGACGAAACGCACATCCACGGGCTGTGCATCGGCAACACGCGCGACGTGTTCGAGCAGGCTGTGGCGCTCAGCCAGCAGCTCAATCTCACCCATCTTAAAGAGCCGCTTCGCAAGGTCGTGGTCTATCTCGACCCGCGCGAATTCAAAAGCACTTGGCTCGGCAACAAGGCCGTGTACCGCACGCGTATGGCGATCGCGGACGGCGGCGAGCTTGTGATCCTGGCGCCGGGCGTGCGCAAGTTCGGCGAGGACGCGGAAAACGACCGGCTGATCCGCAAATACGGCTACGTCGGGCGCGAAAACATCCTGCGTCTCGTGGACGAAAACGAGGATCTGCGCGAGAACCTGTCCGTCGCAGCACATCTCATCCACGGCTCGTCGGACGGCCGGTTCTCGATCACCTACTGCACGAAGGACCTGACCGAAAGAGAGGTGCGCGGCGCCGGCTTCGGCTATATCCCCTACGAGGAAGCAGTCAAGCGGTACGACCCCGACGTGCTGCGCGACGGATTCGTAAAGCTCCCGGACGGAGAAGAGATCTTCTACGTCAGCAATCCCGCGCTGGGACTGTGGACGGTTCAATAAAGCGCATGAAAAAACGGCTGTCGCGTGACAGCCGCTTTTTTATTCTCTGAATTCTTTTCCGTGAACGAACACGTGCCGTATCCGCAGGCTTTCGTCCAGCACCAGCAGATCGGCCGGCTTGCCGACCTCAATACTGCCGGCTCTGTCCGCCGCTCCGGCGACACGCGCGGGATTGATCGTGCAGGCACGCAGCGCAGCGCCAAATGGTACGCCCCACGAAACGAGATTGCGAAACTCCTCGAATACGTTCGTCGTGGACGCGGCGATCGTGCCGTCGGCAAGGAGCGCTTTTCCGTCGCGCACGAACACTTTCTGCCCGCCGAGCTCGAAGTCGCCGTCGCCGCATCCGGCGGCACGCATGGAATCGCTGACGACCACGGCGCGATCCGCTCCCAGCAGCCGGAACGCCATGCGCACGACCGCAGGATGGTTGTGGAAGCCGTCGCAGATCAGTTCCGCCGTCGCCGTCCCGCTGTCAAAAAACGCCGTGACCGCACCTGGATCACGGTTGCGGATGGGCGGCATGGCGTTGAATAGATGCGTTCCGTGCGAAAAGCCGCGCGCGAGCGCCGCCTGCGTCTGTTCAAACGTTGCCGCCGTGTGCGCTGCGGAAACGGTGCAATCCGCCGAAACGGCTTCGGCGAACGCGCACGCGCCCTCGACCTCCGGCGCGACGTCCACCACGCAAACGGGGCTGACCGCGTGCAGCGCGCGGAACTCCGCGGTGTCAGGCCTGCGGATATACGCGGCACACTGCGCACCCTTCTTTTCCATGGAAATATAAGGTCCTTCCATGCGCACGCCCAGCACGCGCGCGCCCTCCTCGCTGCCCTTGAACGCTTCGACCGCCGCAAACTGCCGCTCGAGCACCTCGTACGGCAGCGTCATGCTCGCGGGGCAGAACGACGTCACACCCCGCTTCGCCAGGTACCGCGACATGCGCTGCAGCGACAGTGCGTCCGCGTCCGCCATGTCGCCTCCCCCGCCGCCGTGGATATGGATATCCACGAAACCCGGAACGATCGTGCAGTCCGTGCAGTCCAGCACGTCGTCCGCCTGCGGGAGCGTCTCGGACAGGTCGGTCACGAGAGCGCCCGATACGGCGACGTCGAGTCGTTTCGGCGTAAAACTCCGCAGACCATATGCTTGGCAGGTTTGCCGCAGCACACGCAGACGTCGCTGATTTGTTTCTGGTCGAACGGGATGCAGCGCGAGCCGACGCCCGTCTGCTCCTTGACGGCGTCCTCGCAAGCCTCTTCACCGCACCACATCGCCATCACGAAGCCGTCGCCCTTTTCCTCGAGCGCCTGACGGATCTCGTCGAGCGAGCGGCAGGTGTAGGTGCGTCTTTCGCGGTTTTCGAGCGCCTTCTGATAGATCGACTGCGCAAGCTCCCGAAGCAGACGTTCGATCTCGGTCTCGAGCGCGTCCATCGGCACGAACGTCTTTTCACGCGTGTCGCGCCGCACGAGCACGCACTGACCTTTTTCGATGTCCTTCGGACCGATCTCCAGACGCAGCGGCACGCCCTTCATCTCATACTCCGCGAACTTCCAGCCGGGCGAGTTGTCACTGTCGTCGAGCTTGACGCGGAACGTCTTGCTCAGACGGTCGCGCAGCGCATACGCCGCGTCGAGCACGCCCGCCTTGTGCTGCGCGATCGGCAGGATCGCGACCTGGATCGGCGCGACCGCCGGCGGCAGCACCAGACCGTTGTTGTCGCCGTGAGACATGATGACCGCGCCGATCAAACGCGTGGTCATACCCCAGGACGTCTGGTGCACGTACTGCAGCTGGTTGTTCTTGTCGGTATACTGAATATTGAACGCGCGGGCGAAACCGTCGCCGAAATAGTGGCTCGTTCCCGCCTGCAGCGCCTTGCCGTCGTGCATCAGCGCCTCGATCGCATAGGTGTCCTCGGCGCCGGCAAACTTGTCGCTCTCGGTCTTTTTGCCGCGGATGACCGGCATGCAGAGCTCTTCCTCGCAGAAGGACGCGTACACGTTCAGCATACGCTCCGTTTCGGCGATCGCTTCCTCGGCCGTGGCATGCGCGGTGTGTCCCTCCTGCCAGAGAAACTCTCTCGAACGCAGGAACGGACGCGTCGTCTTTTCCCAGCGCACCACCGAGCACCACTGGTTATACAGCTTCGGCAGATCGCGGTAGGAATGGATGATGTTCGCATAATGCTCACAGAACAGCGTCTCCGACGTCGGACGCACGCAAAGCCGCTCCGCAAGAGGCTCGCTGCCGCCGTGCGTGACCCACGCCACCTCGGGCGCAAATCCCTCGACGTGATCCTT
>CADAGA010000130.1 GCA_902787275.1 Oscillospiraceae bacterium
CGCCGGAGCTGCGCGTCGAGGGAACCGGACTGCGCGTGTTCCACAGGAAGGCGGAAAACGGCGAATGGTTCTGCCTGTTCCGTGAAGCGGGCGAAAGCGGCGCGTATCAGATCCATCTGCCCGTGTCAAAGGGCTATTTGCTGGATCTGACCGACGGCGCTTTGCGTCGTTTTGACGCAAAGAACGGTATTCTTCCGCTGTCTCTTGCGATCGGCGAGACAGCGGTCGTTCTGCTGACGGACGAACCTCTGCCCGCGGAAAGCCGAAAAGAGTATACAGAGCGGTTCGATATCGCAGACGCGTTCCTGTTTCGCAGGACGTTTGAGCTCACCTGTGATGAAAACGGGTTCCGGAGTATAGCACATTCCGACAGCCCCGTCCCCGTCCGATCGGGAGATTGGCGCGAGACGGTCGGCAGCGCCTACTCGGGGAGCGCCGTTTACGAAACGGAGTTTGCGCTCCCTGCGGAAAAAGCAGGAAAAGCGGGACTGCTGGATCTCGGCGACGTGCGCTACTCGGCAAGCGTGTACCTGAACGGCCGGTCTTTGGGCACCGCCTTTACGTCCCCGTTCCGCGTCAGGATTCCCGACGGCGTGCTTCTTGAGAAGAACGCGCTGAAGATCATCGTGACGAATACCTGCGCGAACTGGTACGTGCACACCGATTACTTCGACAAATGGAGCGAAAAGGAACTGTCCCCGTATTTTGCCGCGGAGAAAGCCTATGCAGAGGATTCCGCAACCGGCGGGCTGTACGGTCCGGTTTCTCTGTTCACGGAATAACCGGCTCGCTTTCGGAAAACCGCCCGTCGTTTCGTTTTGCGTAAGAACCGGGATCTTTTTTCTTCTCTGCTGTTGCGGAATCAGGGCGGATATGGTAAACTGATATTCACAGGTCGCTTGACGCCTGAAAGAAGATAGGAGTGAACACGATGAAAAAAGCACTGTCCTTTTTGTTTTGTATGCTGATGATCGTCATGACGGCTATGCCCGCGTTCGCAGATGAAGCAAAGGTCATCAACGAAGTGCGTCTGTCCATCACGGAGCCTGTCGTCGGCGAAGCACCGGATAAAAACATCGTCCCGGCAGAACCGGACAAGTACACTGCGCAGTACGGTTATTGGCTCAAAAGACTGTATTCCAATGATCCGGTCGAGGTATTTGAAGCAGGTTATGAATATGCTCTTGTATTTTATCTGTACCCGAAAGAGGGATACAAATTTGCAGCTACGGAAAAGGATAAAAACGGAACCGCCTTCAGCACAACAGTCGTGTATATGAACGACCAGCCAACGGAGTACTGCATTTACGAATCCGAGACGAAGCTCGGCCGGGCATATGTCGTTGCGCTTGCTGACGAAGAAGAAAAGCCCGTCAGCTTCTTCCAGCGTTTCATCAACTCGATCAGAGATTTCTTCAAAAAGATCGCCGACTTCTTCAAGGGACTGTTCGGGATAAAATAATCAGCATGCCCGTCGGCGCCGATCGGGCACGATCCGAATAAGACGATTCTATTAAGGTGGTGAACGTATGGCTTTTATGTTTGGGGCGCTGCCCATGCTTTTGCTCTCGCCGATCCTCGCTCCCGTGCTTCTGATCGCAGAAGCGGCGAACAGAATCGGGGATTTCCTTGCACCGTTTTTCTCTCTTTTCTGAAACGAACGCCTCCGCGATGCTGCCCCGCAGCTCGTCGGAGGCTTTTTTCCACAGCTGCCCATCCTCTGCCGTTGCAGAAATTGGTTGGAACAGGAGTGCAAAGAATGAAGCGTAACCGTACGTATTTCGGTCAACTCAAATCGCATTTGCGAAAGGAAAAGCAAAAATGAAAACGGAGAAGCTGCTCTATTTGACGGATCTGTCTTATCAGGCAAAGGGCAGAATTTACAGCGAAGAGGATATTTATATAGCCGATCAGCTCAAGGCGTGTTTCGACGTTGTCCTCTGTCACCCGAAATGCGCGGAAAGCTTTGAAGATTCCGTTGATCTGATCGTGTTCAGAAACACCGGAAGCGTCATCGGGTATAAAGATATTTATGATTCGTTTGTAAACAGGGTCAGGCAGAAGGGACTAAAAACCTTCAATACGTTTTCCGGTAAAGCCGATATGCGGGGCAAGCAGTATCTTCTGGATCTGACGGCGGAAAACTATCCGGTCATTCCGACGGTGGATTCAAAGGATGATCTGCACCTGCTGCCCGCAGCGGAACGGTACGTCGTCAAGCCGAAAGACGGCGCCGACTCGATCGGGCTCGAGTTCATCACCAAAGAAGAATTGATCAAACGCGATTTCTCCGGCGGAGAGTCCTTGATCCAGCCCGCGGTCGATTTTGATTATGAGGTCTCCTTCTATTTTATAAACGACAAGCTCGAGTACGCGCTGTATGCGCCCGACAAGGCGAAACGATGGGTGCTGAAGGAATACCCGTATACCGATGAGGACGCTGCGTTCGCAAAGAAGTTCATTGCTTGGAACTCGATCGAAAACGGGATTCAGAGAGTGGACGCATGCAGAACAAAGGACGGCAGGCTCCTTCTGGTAGAGCTTGAGGATCTGAATCCGTATCTGTCTTTGCTGGACGTGGATGAACGCACGCGCAACACATTTATGCGGGATTTCACGCAAGCGCTCCGGACCGCCATCACCGTCTGACGGATTCGTCCGCAATCCCGCATCTCGAAAACAGAAAACCAAAAAAATTGGAGCGAGGCGCTGTGCCCCGCTCCGTTTCTTTTATCAAACGCTGTCATTCTGTTCATTCTGGGTGCGAGGATCACGACCCGATCCTCTGCCGCCGAACGGGAAGCCGCCCTCAGGCAGTTTCTCGCCGTCCGGACGCTCGCCGCCCGCGCCAAACATGCCGCCCATCCGGCCGCCGCCCATGCCGCCGAACTGATTGGACAGCTCCGTGATCTGTTCGCCGTTGACGTAGACTTCGCCGCCGTTGAGCTCGCCCTTGCCGTCGTAGTCGAATGCCGACTGCGCCGTGATGCGGATCGTGCCGCCGTTTATGATGACGTCGCCGTTCGCGTCGATGCCGTCCGTGTCGCCCTGTCCCATCTCGATCTCCAGCTCGCCGCCGTTGATCTCGATCTTCGGCGTCACGCCGTCCGTTTTCTGTCCCGCATTGATGCCGTCGTCGGTCGCCTTGATGGATATTTTGCCTGCGTTGATCGTAACGACCGTGCCCTCGATGCCTTCGTGTCCCGTGAGCGCCAGCTCGCCGTCGTCGATCGTAACCTCGTTTTCGGCGTGGATCGCGTCGTCTCCGGTCTGCGCAGTCAACTTGCCGCTGCGGATCGTGATGTTTCCGTCCGCGTGCACGGCATCGTCCGCGCAGTCGAGTTCCATACTGCCGCCGCTGATCGTGATATCCGTGCCCGCCTTGATCCCCTTGGCGCTGTCGTCTTCACCGAGTTGCGCGCTGCTGCCGCCGCCTGCCGTAACGCTTGCGGTCGTGTCGGTGAGGGAGAGCGCGGTCTGCGCCTGAATACCGTCTCCCCCGGACGTGACGGTGAGCGCCGCGCTTTCGACCGTAACGGTTCCGAGCGTTTCGTCCTTGTCGTTCGTTGCGCGCAGCCCGTCGCCGCCCGCATTCACGGTCAGCTTCGCGTTCTGCACGGTCAGGCTGTCCTTGCCCGTAACGCCGTTGTCCGCGGCGTTGACCGTCAGCGTCAGATCGGCGATCTGCAGCGTATCATTGCCGGTAATGCCGTTGTTCATCTGCCCGTTGACCGTCAGCGCGCCGCTGCCGGCGAGGATCAGATCCGCCTTCGAGTACAGGCAGGCGTTCGGTTCCGTATCTGTCTCGGAAGAATACGCGTCGGCATACGAATAGCTTTTGCCGTCCGTGAGCACGTTCTGCGTGCCCTCTTTCGCATACACGGTCGCCTGCTTCGCGCTGTAAACGTAGATCGCGCTCGACGAAGAGGATGTGATCTGCGCGCCGTCCAGCACGAGCGTCACGTCCGCGTCGTCCGCGTCCACGACGATCCGGCTGTCGGTCGAGGTCCCGCGCACGGTATACGTGCCGCCGCTTTGGATCAGTACGTCCGTGCCGTTCACCGTCGCGCCTTCGCCGGAAACGTCCGCGCTGCTGCCGCTGAGCGTGATGACGGTCGCTCCGGTTTCATCGACCCGGACGCTCTCGGACACTTTTGCCGTATCTGCGGTATCGGTCGTGGGCGCGTCTGTCGGCGTCTGACCGGTTTTCTTTTCGATCCCGCACGACGCGCATACAAATACTATAAGCAGCGCCGCGAGGACAGCGGATGTGATGGTCATGATTCTTTTCATGGGGTACGCCTCCTGTCGTGTTTCTGATTCGGTGTTCCGGATTCGTCTTCCGGACCTGTGGCTGTATTGTAGCGCGGAAAGCTAAAGGGTACTTAAAGAAAAAGAAAAAAATTCTTTAGGATGTCTTTAGGTTGGCGCGGTACACTGGCAGCAACAAAAGGAGGCGACACCATGAACGCACCGATCATCACCTGTTTCGAGCGGGTCGAAAAGAAGTATTTCCTCACGCCGCAGCAGTACGAAGCTTTTACGCGCAGCCTTGCGACGCATGTTCGCGCCGACGCGTACGGGGAATATACGATCTGTAACCTGTACTACGACACGGACGACTACCGGCTCATCCGCGCATCCATCGAGAAACCCGTGTATAAGGAAAAGCTGCGCGTGCGCAGTTACGGCGTGCCGGACGCGGACGGGGCGGTATTCGTGGAGCTGAAGAAAAAGTTCGACGGCGTCGTTTACAAAAGACGCATCACGTCCACGCCGCGTGCGTCCGAAATGCTGCTGTGCGGCATCCGTCCGGCAGACGCGCACAGTCAGATCCAAAAAGAGATCGAGTATTTCCAGCAGCTTCACCGCACGCAGCCGAAGGTCTTTATTGCCTATGACCGCCAGGCTTTTCAGGGGATCGACAATGACGCGCTGCGCATCACGTTTGACCGGAATATGCGCTACCGTCCTGACCGGCTCGATCTGACGGCCGGCGACGACGGCGCGCCGATCCTGCAAACGGACGATATTCTCATGGAGATCAAGATCCCCGGCGCGTGTCCGCTGTGGCTGGCGCATCTTTTGACGGAACACGGGATCTATTCCACGTCCTTTTCCAAGTACGGCGCGTGCTACCGCGCACACCTTATGAACGATCATAAAAAAATTTATACAGAGGAGATGTGTTTAAGTGCTTGACTCTATTCTTCATTTTACGTCTGTCATCGACGGACAGATCACCCTGACGGTATTTCTGCTCTGCACGGCCGTTTCGCTCGTACTCGGCGTGCTGACGGCGCTTGTTTCGATGTATCGCAACCGCACCTCGCAGAGCTTTACGCTGGCGCTCGCAATTCTGCCGACGATCGTGCAGGTCGTCATCATGCTCGTCAACGGCAACATCGGCGCAGGCGTCGCCGTGGCAGGCGCGTTTTCTCTGGTGCGTTTTCGTTCCGCGGCAGGCTCCGCACGCGAGATCTGCGCGATCTTTCTGGCGATGGCCGTGGGGCTTGCGACCGGCATGGGATACGTCTCGCTTGCCGTCGTGTCCTTCGCTGTGCTCGCGTCGGTCCTGCTTTTGCTGCAGACGCTGCGGTTCGGTGAACAAAACAGCGCGGAACGCACCTTGAAGATTACGATCCCGGAAAGTCTCGATTACGACGGGCTGTTCGACGACCTGTTCCAAAGCTACACGAAGTCAGCGACGCTTGAAAAGGTCAAAACGTCCAACATGGGCACGCTGTTCGAGCTTCAATACAGGATCATTCTGAACGGCACGGAGATCCCGAAGGCGTTTCTCGACGAGCTGCGCGTGCGCAACGGCAACCTGAATATCGTATGCGGCAAGGCAGCCGAAAAGGACG
>CADAGA010000131.1 GCA_902787275.1 Oscillospiraceae bacterium
ATCGGCGAAGAGAACGCCTATGCCGTGGTGGACGTGACGGACGACAGCGTCCGTGTGACCGGATACGGACGGCAAAAATCTGCAAGCTGGGCATAAAAGTGCGCAAGTTGGACATAAAAATGCGTGTTTGCATTGACTTTTTTGTGAAAATGAGATATAATTATCTCATTCTACCGGTAGGAGTGTGACGCATGGCAAAGACTAAAGAAAAGCCCTCCGTCGCGGAAGCGATGAAAAACTATATTCCGAAGTCCGAGTTTAACACTTTCATCATCGCCGCGCTGGGACAGAGCCTTGTATACAGCTGCATGTCCAGCTACATCACCGACTACTACATGAGCGTGCTGCGGCTGAGTCCGATCTTCGTGCTGCTTCTGATGCTGCTGGCGCGCGTGTGGGACGCGATCAACGACCCGCTGATGGGCATGATCGTCGACCGCCACACGACGAAGTGGGGCAGGATGCGTCCGTACGCGGCGTTCACGGCGATCCCGATCGCGGTCTTCACGGTGCTGATGTTCTGGAACCCGGGCATCACGGGTACGGGCATGTATATCTACGCGGCGTGTGTCTACGTGCTTTGGGGCATGATCTACACGTCGAGCGACGTGCCGTTCTGGAGCAGTGCGAACGTGCTGACGCCCAACCCCGACGAGCGCGGCAAGCTGATCTCGCTGGGCAGAACGCTCGGCGGTATCGGCACCGGCATTGCGACCGTTCTGCCGCTGGGCATCGGCATGGTGCTGGCGAAGATGGGCGGCATGGACAACGCCGAGCTCGAGCAGAAAAAATACCTTCTCACGGCACTGATCGCGTCTGTGATCGGCATGACGCTGTTCTCGCTGTCCTCCGTCAAGGTCAAGGAGCGCATCACACTTCCGAATACGACGAAGAAACAGAAGGGCGAAAAGTCCACGATCTACCGCATCTTCCACTGCAAGCCGCTGATGCTCGTGGTCATCATGGGCGTTCTGAGCTTCGGCCGCTACATGCTGCAGGCAGCCGCCGTGCACGTCGCGCGCTACGGCTTCTATATGGGACCCGACCCTGCGGGACTGACGCCGGACGAGCTGCAGCTTGCCGCGCAGGCGAGCATTTCCAAGGTCGCGATGCTCATTCAGGCGAGCGTGGCGATCGGCATGTTCGGCTCGATGCTGGTGCTGCCGTTCCTTTACAAGAAGTTCAACTATAAACAGCTCGTGCTGTATACCTGCCTCGGCGGCTTCGGCGCGGATCTTCTGACGTGCGCGATCGGCTGGTCGACGAAAAACCTGTATCTGTGCATCCCGCTGATGATCATAGCGAGCATCCCGCTCGGCGTCATCAACGTCGTGTCTTACGCGATGGTCTGCGACTGTCTCGACTACATGGAGTGGGAGACGGGCTACCGCGACAACGCGCTCGGCTCTGCGTGTCAGTCGTTCGTCAACAAGCTCGGCAACGCTTTGACGACGGTCATGATCATCCTCATGTACATGGCGGTCAACCTCGACATCAATCAGATGTATTCGCAGAACGACGGCTTGGTCGTGCTTGCGACCGATCTGACGGCGGGACAGAACTTCGCGATGTTTTCGCTCGTGACGATCGTGCCGGGCGTGAGCCTGCTGCTGTGCTCCATCCCGATCTTCTTTTACGATCTGGTCGGCGAAAAGAAAGCGACCATCACCCGCGAGCTTGCGGAAAAACGCGCCGCCCGCGGCATCGTGGTCGAGGAGTAAACCGAAGAAAAAAGAAACAGGCCTTGTTCAAACCGAACGAGGCCTGTATTTTGTTTTGTTTATGCGCCGCCGACGGCAAGGTCGAAGATGCGCTGCATGGCTTCTTTGTTGTCGCCGATCTCGTGCGGCTGCCGGTCGTAGATCTCGAAATCCTGCACGAAGCTTTCGGGGTTCGCGCGGTCGAACGGCATGCAGGAATCGACCTGCAGCACGCCGTCGGTGTCGGTGCGGTCGGCGCACCGGAGATACCGCATGAATTTGAAGTCGCTGCTCTCGTCGCCGGGGTGAAGCCCCGAGCCGCCGACGAACGCGAACGATACGCCGCATTTGTCATGGATATCCTGCATGCGCTGCCGCAGATTCGCCTGCGCGCGGATGAAGCGGTCGGCCTCCTGCTGCACGACGGCAAGGCGGGAATTCTGCGAGAAGCGCTTTTCGGCGAACAGGTACGCATACATCTCGTCCCACCGGTGGTGCGGCACCAGCGCGAGGAACGCGCTCGAGCGCAGGAGCGTGCCGTCGAGCAGCGCGTCCAGCAGCTGCCGCAGCAGCGCGTTCGTGCGGTCTGGGTTGCGCGTCAGCAGGCGCAGCAGGGGAGCGGGGAGCTTCTGCTTCGGCAGAAGATCACGATAGATGCGCTCGTTCCAGTCCTCGCAGACGTTTCCCTGCAGCAGATCGGCGAAGCCTTCGCTGCCGTCCCACGCGCCGACGACCGAGACGATGCGGTGGATGAAGTTTTCCCGCACGGCGCCGTCCGGCGTGTAGTACGCGTCGAGATAGGCGAGCGTCACGGCGGCGCCCATGCTCATGGGGATCAGCACGACCTTCTTTTCCGCGCGTTTTGCGGTGATCGCGCGCAGCGTCTCGTGCAGCGCGTCCGCGGCGGCGTAGAGGTCGGTGAAGGGCGAGTAGTTGAAGCAGTACATATTTTCTGCGCCGTAATTCTCCATGAAGTCGCGGCACGGCACGTCGCGCAGCAGCCGGTCAAGCAGGGTCTTGGACGCGTCGTCCGTCTCCTCGCCCGTGAAGAAATCGGTTCTGCCGAGCTCTGCGAAGTCGCGCGCGCCGTAGATATGCACGTCCGTGCAGTCCGGGAGTCTCCCGTTGTCGTCGACGTGGCAGAAGCGCAGGATCGTCGTCAGCGCGCGGCGCAGCTCGGTCTGATTCACCGGTTTCCCTGTCAGCAGAGAATGCGCCATCCCGGACAAGACGCGCCCGAAGCGCAGCCTGTCCTTCGCCGTGAGACCGCCGAAGATGATCTCCTTGTCCCGCGCGAACAGATTCCAGCGGTGCACGTGGTCGCCCTTGAGCGACGTCCACGTCTGACCGACGCCGGTCACGAATACGATCGGCAAGCGTTCAGGTGCCTGTTCCATGTTCTCTCCCTCCGTTCTGTCTGTATGGTACCATATTTTTTGCAGCGGTACAAGTGGATTTTACAATTCGGTATTGCACGACACAGGAATATCTGATAAAATAGTTTTATCATGTAATGGAAAGGCGGCGTTCGCATGGCAAATTGTCCGAAGTGCGGCAAAAAGCTGCGCCTGTACCATTGGCGTCCGGAGTGTCCCTTCTGCGGCGTCAACATGGTCTACTACAAATCCAACGATCGTATGCTCGCCGAGACCGAGCAGGCGGAGATCGAGCACGCGCACTCGCAGCCGCGCATCGACCGCGCAAAGGCGGCGTTTTTCGGCTCGCCCGCGGCGATCGCGCGGATCGTGCTGTCCGTGCTGCCGCTCGGCGCGCTGTTCCTGCCGCTGGTCGGCTCGTCCGTCTCCCGTTCGCTCAACGTGATCGGCGTCTATAATGCGATCGACGACGAGGGCGGGCTCGGCGCGGTGCTCGGCAGCGTATTTTCGGGCAGCGTGATCGCGCTCTCTGTTTTGCTGCTGCTCGTCTCGCTCGTGATGTGGCTCGTGTGCCTTGTCTGCCTGCCGATGTCGCTGGGCAAATACGGCAGGCAGCGCAATCTGATCCTGAATCTGATCTGGTTCTGCGCCGCGGCGGCGAGCGCGGGCAATTTCCTGCGCATCGGCTCGCTTCGGATCGGCGCGTTCGTCTATCCGCTTCTGATCCTCGTGCTGCTCGTATATAACCTCGTTCTTGCGAAAAAGGGACTGCCCGTTAAACACACCGTCTGTCTGATCGGGGGGCTTCCGAGCGAGGAATACTTCAAAATGGTCGAGGACGGCGTACCGGAGCTGGAGATCCGCAAAAAGATGGTCGAGGCGCTGACCGTCATGCAGAATGAAGCCAGAGCCAAGGAAGCCGAAGAAGAAGCCGAGGCGCTGCAGAAACGCGCCGAGCGCCTGTGAGAGAGGGGGACTGTATATGCGTACCGATACCGCACGTTTGGATGAATCGGCGGAGCTTCGCCGGGTAAACGCACAGCTGCACGAGCTGGTCGACGTCGACCGCCGCGTACTTTCGCGCAAGCAGACGCTCGGCTATATGTTCCTCGACGGCAGCCGCAGCTTTAACATTGACGGCCACAAGGATCTGTTCAATGACAGCATTCTTAAAATCAGCCTCAAGCTCCAGTCCCGTTATCAGGTTTTCGCGGGCGTCTGGGACATCGTGGACGATTTCATCGTCAGCGCGATCATGGAAAAGACGCGTACCCGCTGGGGCAAATTCGTGCCGTACATTTTTGTCGGCGGTCTGCCTTTTGCGATCGTCGCGACGCTCTACTGGCTGCT
Source organism: Oscillospiraceae bacterium (assembly GCA_902787275.1). Classification (GTDB taxonomy): domain Bacteria; phylum Bacillota; class Clostridia; order Oscillospirales; family Acutalibacteraceae; genus UBA1425. The sequence continues at coordinate 4,427 of CADAGA010000131.1, forward strand.
TCCGGCCTTTTTCTCGCCGGCGCATATCAACGATTTCGGGTATCTGCCGAAGTTCTTCCTCTTTGCGCTGATCGATATGGCGATCGAATTTCTGAGCAATATCCGCAACGTGTCCATTGAAGGGTATCTGTCCACGATCACACCGTACCCGTCCGACCGACGGCGGCTTCTGGCGGTGTCGAGCTATTTCAGCATCATCTATTCGCGCCTTCCCGACATCGTGGTCGAGTTCATGCTGGACTTCATCAAGAACGGCTTTGTCAAATCCGCCGCCAACCGCACGAGCGACCAGATGATCCGCCGCTCGATGATGATCGTCGGCCCGACGACGACGATCCTCGCCGGACTCGTGTTTACGTGGTACACGACCATCGCCAAGGAGCGCGTGCACCAGAAGATCGAGCGCCCGCGCATCCGCGACAGCCTGCGCGTCGTGATGACGAACCGTCCGATCCTCATCTACATGATCTCCAACGCGCTCGGCTCGTTCGGCACGGGTCTGACGACCAACGACTACTACCGGCAGGTACTCAACTGGACGACGTTCGAGACGTTTGCGGGCATCCCGTCGTTCTTCTTCCAGCCGATCGGCTTTGCCAATTACAACCGGCTTGCACGGCGCTTTTCAACGCGCACGCTGTTCATGGTCGGTCAGACGTTTGCCAAGAGCTTCTATATCCCGCTGTTCCTGTACGGTATCCTCATCAAGGACAAAAAGGGCAAATACCTCTTCCAGAACCGCTGGGCGATGCTGCCCGTGACGGCCGTGTGGGAGATCCTGTACGCGACACTTTGGGGCGTGCGATCGATCTCGATCAACGAAATGCGCAACGAGTGCAACGACTATCTTGAATGGAAATACGGCGCACGCAGCGAAGCGACGCTGTCCGCGGCGAGCGCGTTCATTACCAAGATCCCCGCGCGCATCAACGGCATCCTGCAGCCGAAGTACAAGCAGTGGGTCGGCTATGACCAGACGGCATACACGGAGGGCAGGCAGCAGCCGCTGCACGCGCAGAAGTGGATCTTCGCCATGGCGACGCTGTTCCCGGCGATCATCGTTCTGACGAGCATGATCCCGATGTTCTGGTTCAACATCGACAAGAACACGCGCGACAAGATGTACCGCGAGCTGAACGAACGCCGCGCCGCAGTCGCGGAAATGATCAAGCGCGAAGCGGACGCGGAAGAAACGGAGAACGCATGAACAATACGCTGAACTTTCGCACGGACGGGACGTTTCATATCCTGCAGGTCAGCGATCCGCAGGACCTCGTCTATACGCGGCAGGCGATGCTGCGCATGCTCGATCGCGCCTACGATTCGCTTCGCCCCGATCTCGTGCTGTTTACCGGCGACAATACGCTGGGCAACCATCTGCACGACTTTCTGTTCGTGCGCATCCCGACGGTGCACAATCCGGACGTGAC
>CADAGA010000132.1 GCA_902787275.1 Oscillospiraceae bacterium
TGGTGCTGTCGCTGTCGTACGTCGTTTTGGCGGTGCTCCTGCCCGCAACGTCGATGTGATTGGCGTCGGCGTACTTCTCCGCCGCGCTGTCCTCGGGACAGGAAATGACCAGCTCGTCGCAGTGGTAGAAAGCCTTGGCGCCGATCGTCGTGACCGAATCGGGAATGGTGATCGTACGCAGACTCGTGCATCCGCTGAACGCGGATTCGCCGATCGAGGTCGTGCCCTTCGGGATCGTAACGTCCTTGAGCCCCGTGCAGCCGCTGAACGCGCCGCTCTCGATCTTGCGCAGGTTCGAGCTGAGCTTGACGCCGCTGAGCGAAACGCAGTCCGCGAACGCGTTCTGGCCGATCGTCGTGACGGCCGAGGGGATCGTGACGCTCGTCATGGAGCGGCAGCCCACGAAGCAGTTCGCCGGCACCGCCTTGACGGTCGACGGGATCGTGAAGGACTTGAGCGACGTGCAGTCAAAGAACGTGGAATCGCCCAGTGCAGACAGACGCGTGGTGCTCTCGATCGAGCAGCGGGACAGGGATTTGCACTCATAGAATACGGAGCTGCCCATCGTCGTGACAGATCCGGGAATGGCCATGCCGGTCAGGTTCGTGCAGTACGCGAACGCCCAGTCGCCGATCGACGTCAGCGACGTCGGCAGCGCGATGCTCGCCAGCGCGGAGCACTGGTAGAACGCCTGCGCGCCGAGCTTTTTGAGAGAAGACGGAAGCGTGACGGCCTTGAGCCCCGTACAGCCGCGGAACGCGTTCGATTCGATCGTCGTGATCCCGGCAGGCAGGGAGATGCTTCCGAGACTCGTGCAGCTATGGAACGCATTCTTGCCGATCGAGCGGATGCTCGACGGGAGCTTGATCGCCGTGATGGAGGAATTGAAGAAAGCGTTTTCACCGATCGCATTGACGGTCTTGCCGTCGATCTGCGCGGGCACCTCGACGTTCGTCTTGGTGCCGGAATAGCCCGTGATCGTCACGTTGTTGCCGTTTTCGAGCGTTGCGAAATCCGAATACGGCGACGCGGTCGTGATCACCGGCGTCGTCGGCTCCGTCACGGTCGGCGCTTCAGTCGTTGCGACCGGTTCCGTCGTTTCCGGTTCGGTCGGCTCCGTCGTTTCCGGATCGGTCGGCGCCTCAAACTCCGTAGAGAAAATCACGCGCTCCGGCGTGAAGGACGTGGTCTGCATCGTCAGCGTGGTGCGGTCCGTCTGGTTCTCGAGATTGCGGCGGCGGGCATTGTACGCATGCAGCTGCCGCACGCCGATCACGGCACCGACCGCGATCACCAGAACAAGCACGCAGATGAGCGTCGGCAGCGAAAAGATCCTGTGCAGCAGGACGTGTTCCTTCGGCGGGGCGATGTTCTGCATCTGGAACTCCGGCTCCGGCTCGAGCTCCTCCTGCGACGTAACGTCCAGGATCTCGTCCGCGACCAGCTTGTCGAGCACCGTCTGGCGGCACGTTTCCATCTCCGCCGGCAGCGGCGCATACTGCTCGGTCCGGCGCAGCGCCCACGGGATCGCGGACTCGGCGTCCGTTCCGCGGAACGCGGGACTCTTGCGCAGCACGACTTCGATGCGGGGCAGAACGCCCTGGCGCGCCTGCTGCAGCGTGCCGCAGACTTTGTTTTCGTGCGTCGAGAGCAGGTCGGCGATCCGGTCGGGCTGCAGCTGTACGTAATAGAACAGATACGCGCAGATCTGCTGCTCGAGCGGCAGACTGTGAAACGCGTCCAGGATCTCATCCGCGCGCGCGGAAAGCTGGAGCGCGGGCAGCGTATCAAAATCGTGGATCTGCGGCGGGTCCTGCCGGAACCCGAACGATTCCGTCTCGCAGCCGTCCGGCAGATGCAGGAATTCCTTCGACGGGAACAGCGCCTTGGCGCGCGAAATCACGAACCGGTTCAGCGTTTCGCCGAAATCGCTGCCGGTCTCGAGCGCGTCGAGGTTCTGAAAGATCTCGAGATACCCCTGCGCCAGAATGTCCAGCGAGGCGTGCTTGTCAGCCGTGATCGCATATAAGATCAGATAAGCAGGACGAAAAGTGGAATAGAAGAGCTCGTCGATCGCCTGACGGTCGCCCTCGCGCGCCATCAGGATGAGCTGCCATAACCCGCGTTGATTCATTTTGTCCCTCCGAATGCTACAGATACCTATAGATACTTATACTAAAGTAGTATACTATATATAGCGTAAAATGTCAAGGATTTGCAACTTGCGTTATTATATGTTATACTATAGAATAATCTAAAATACAGTCTTTTCGGAAGGAACGCAATTATGCCCGACTCCATCAAGGAACGAATTCTGAACGCCGTGCAGAAGCCCGGCCGCTACACAGGCGGGGAATGGAACAGCGTGGTCAAGGACAGGAACGCCGTCGACCTGCGCTATGCCTTCTGTTTCCCGGACACCTACGAGATCGGCATGTCGCACCTGGGCATGAAGATCCTCTACAGTCTCGTCAACGCGCGCGCGGACGCGTGGTGCGAACGCGTGTTCGCGCCGTGGACGGATATGGAGGCGCAGATGCGCGAGCACGGCGTGCCGCTGTACGCGCTCGAAAGCGGCGATCCCGTCCGCGACTTTGACCTGATCGGCTTCACGCTGCAGTACGAGCTGTCCTACACGAACGTGCTCAACATGCTCGATCTGGCCGGTCTGCCGGTGCGCAGTGCCGACCGGACGAGCCTGACCCCGATCGTCGCGGCGGGCGGACCGTGCGTGTGCAACGCCGAGCCGGTGCACGCGTTCGTCGATCTGTGCATGCTCGGCGAGGGCGAGGAAGTGACGAACGACGTGATCGATCTGCTGATCCGCCACAAGAAAATGGGTTCGGACAAGCAGACGTTCCTGCGCGAAGCCGCGCAGATCGAGGGCGTTTACGTGCCCTCTCTGTATGACGTGACGTACAACGCGGACGGCACCGTGCAGGCGGTCACGCCCAAGGACGGCGCTCCCGCGACGGTGCGCAAGCGCATCGTGTCCGATCTCGACAGCATGTTCTGCCCGGACAATTTCGTCGTCCCCTCCATCGAGGTCGTCCACGACCGCACGACGACGGAGATCTTCCGCGGCTGCATCCGCGGCTGCCGGTTCTGCCAGGCAGGCTTCATCTACCGCCCCATCCGCGAGAAAAGTCCCGACGTGATCGACGCGCAGTGCCGCGCGATCTGCGAGAGCACGGGCTACGACGAAATCTCGCTGTGCTCCCTCTCCTCGAGCGACTACACGCAGATGGAGCCGCTCATCCGCAAGCTCATCTCCTGGACGGACGATGCAAAGATCAACGTCGCGCTGCCGAGCCTGCGCGCGGACAACTTCCCCAAGGAGCTGATGGAAAAATTAGCCGGCGTGCGCCGCAGCTCGCTGACCTTCGCGCCCGAAGCCGGCACGCAGCGTCTGCGCGACGCGATCAACAAAAACGTGACCGAGGACGAGGTCCTGCACACGGCGAAGCAGGCGTTTGCCGGCGGCTGGACGGCGGTCAAGCTGTACTTTATGATCGGACTTCCGACCGAAACGGACGAGGACGTGCAGGGCATCGCTTCGCTCGCGCAGAAGGTCGTGGACGCCTACTACGCGAATCCCGACAAGCCGAAGGGCAAGGGAGTCACGGTATCGATCAGTGCGTCGACCTTCGTGCCCAAGCCCTTCACGCCGTTCCAGTGGGAACCGCAGGACGACCTCGAAACCGTGCTGCGCAAGCAGACGCTGCTGCGCGAGAGCATCCGCACGCGCAAGGTCAGCCTTTCCTGCCACCACGCGCAGACGAGCTTCCTCGAAGCCGTTTTCGCGCGCGGCGACCGCAGGCTCGCGGACGTGCTGGAGGCGGCATGGCGCATGGGCTGCCGCTTCGACGGCTGGGACGACCAGTTCCGCTTCGATCTGTGGGAGCAGGCGTTTGAGGACGCGGGCGTCTGCATGGCGTTCTACGCCAACCGCCGCCGCAGTTTCGACGAGGTGCTGCCGTGGGAGCATCTGGACTACGGCGTGTCGAAGGCGTACCTCAGGCGTGAAAACGAAAAAGCCGCCGAAAGCCGCACGACGCCCCACTGCAGAGCACGGTGCGGCGGCTGCGGCGCGGACAAGCTGAACGGAGGGAAATGCGATGCGCGCTGTAAGACTCTGGATTAAAAAAGAAGGGCGGGCGAAATACGTCTCCCACCTCGATATGAACCGGTGCTTTACCCGCGCGGTGCGCAGAGCCGGACTGAACATCTGGTACACGGAGGGCTTCAATCCCCACCCCTACCTCAACTTTCTGACGCCGCTTTCGCTCGGACAGGAGAGCGACGGCGAACCGCTGGATATCCGCATGGAGGACGACACGGGCGACGACGAGATCCGCGCGCGCCTCAACGGCGCGCTGCCCGAGGGCATATCGGTCGTGCGCGTGCACGACGCGGTGCGCAAGGCGAACGAGATCACGTACGCCGGCTATACCATCCGCATCGATCTGGGATCGGCGGACGCAGCCGAGGCCTTTTGCGCCAAGGCGCGCGCACTGCTCGAGGGCGGCGAGCTGACCGCCGAAAAACCGGGCAAGCAGGGACACCGCAAGGTCATGAAGCAGGTGCGCCTGTGCGACAAGATCCGCGACGTGCAGCTCTCGGCGGACGGCGGCTGCGCCGTGATGGAAGCCGTGCTGAACGCCGGCAACGATATGCTCAATCCCGCGCTGCTCGCCGACGCGCTGCAGAAAGCCGTCGGCACGGACGGTCTCGTCCGCATCCGCCGCCACGCGTTTTTCTGCGCGGATATGACGCCGTTTGCGTAAAAGGCAGCCGAACCCTGGAAAGCGTGAGACCATGACAAAAAAAGAGCCTCTCCCGCCGGGGAAGCGCAGAAATAAAACCGCACAGACGGACGCGGCCGCGTTTGGCTTTCTGCCGAACGCAGACGCAGAAGTCAATGCGCGGGCTTTGCAGCAAGCGATAACCGAATACGAAACGGTCACCGTGTCCGCTCCGGGCGTTTATGACGTTGCGGGGTCGATCCGGCTGCCGTCCGATACGCACCTGTTTTTTGCGCAGGGCGTCGTTCTGCGGCGCTTACCGCTGAAAAACAAACTGTCCGAAGGCAATTTGTTCGTCAACGAAGGCGCGTTTACCGGAACGTTCGACCAAAACATCTCCGTCCACGGCGCGCACATTGTCGTAAACGGCGTTGAGAGCGCCGCGATCTCCTCCGACGGCGATGCTAAAACGCTCCTGCAAACGCCGAACGTCATCAACGGACTGCGCGGACATATTGCATTTCTTTACGTCCGGAACGTTCGCATTGAGAACGTGACGATCACCGATCTCTTGTCGAAAGACTACGGTATTCAGATCTCCGATTTTGAGGACGCGGTGATTGAAAATATCCACGTGGAGGGCTTGAAGGACGGCGTGCATTTCGGCCCGGGCAAACGTTTCGTTCTGCGGAACGCCAGATTCCGCACCGGCGACGACGCCATCGCGCTCAACTGCGCGGACTATTCGGTATCCAATCCGAATTTCGGAACGATTTCCGACGGACTGATCGAAAACTGTACGGAGCTTCCCGGTTCGGAAAGCGCGCTGTTCATCCGCATCCTGGTCGGCACCGCGCGGGATTGGACACGGGGAATGACTGTCCGTCACTCGGATGCCGTCCGCACCCGAAGCGGCATGTACCGCGTGGTGATGCGGCCGGACGATGCGGCGTATCTCTCCGAAACAGAGCCGTGCTTCCATGAAGCGTACAAAGAACTGGACGGCATTTTCTGGGTCAGAACGCATATCGGGTACGCAAAGCAGCAGATCCCGCTGTCGGCAGGCTGCAGAGACGTCCTGTTCCGCA
>CADAGA010000133.1 GCA_902787275.1 Oscillospiraceae bacterium
TATCTCCGTGATCGACTACGACTTCATCATCCGGCTATGGCCGCTCGTCGCAGTCGTCGGTCTTGCGCTGATGTTGGTTTTGTTCAAGTTCGGCGTCAGTCCGGACGGACGCGACGACGCCTTTACGTGGATCAAAGTTCCAAAGCTCGGCATCATGATCCAGCCGTCGGAGCTGTTGAAGATCGCGTTCATTGTCACGTTTTCCTGGCATCTTGATCTGCTGCGCGATAAGATCAACGAATGGAAAAGTATGCTTCTGCTGTTCGTTCACGCAGCGATCCCGATCGGTCTCGTCGTTTTGACCGGCGACCTCGGTTCTGCACTCGTGTTTATGTTCATCTTCGTCGGTATGATGTTCTTTTCCGGCGTGTATCTGCGTTATTTCGCCGCAGCGATCGCGTTCGTCATCGCGGCTGCGCCGATCCTTTGGATGAAGTTTTTTTCGGAGTTTCAGAAGGATCGCTTCCTTGCCGTTTACAGCCCGAACTCCATGGAAGAATCAACGTACGACACGATCATCTACCAGCAGGATCAGGGCATCCATGCCATCGGTTCCGGCGGATTCAAGGGCGCTGGTCTGTTCAAGGGACTATATACACAAAACGGACTCGTGCCGGAAAGCCGGAACGATATGGTATTCACGGTCGTTTGCGAGGAGCTAGGCTTCTGGGGCGCGATGCTGCTGCTGGGACTTCTTGCGCTCGTGGTCGTGCGCATCGCCCTCACTGCACGCAGCACGCACGACAATGTTTCCAAGCTCCTTTGCTGGGGCGTGGCTTTGATGATCGGCAGTCAGGTGTTCATCAACATCGGCATGTGTCTCAAGCTTCTGCCCGTGATCGGTATCACGCTTCCGTTTATGAGCGCGGGCGGCTCGTCAAACTTTAGCGTGTATCTTGCAATCGGACTCGTGTTAAGCGTATATCGCTTTAACAAAGACCGAGACCCGATCAATTTCCGCTTGCTGCATGTCAGCACGCCCTTCTCTGACAAATAATTACAATAAAAAAAGTGCCGTTGACAAGCCGTCAACGGCACTTATATTTTAAAGATAATCACGCAGATCGATCGAAAGCTGCGACTCAAGTGAGATCAGATCTTTTGCAATGTCCTTCGTCTGCTCATCGGCGGCTGCATACTGATTGAGATAACGGCTGAGCGATTTAACGCCCATATCGCAGCCATCCGTCATCAAATCAGCCACGGTCTTATCCGAATCGTCCAGAGCAAGTCTGACGTTCGTTTTGATCCATGACATCCCCTTTGCAACAGCAGGCGGCGTCTTGCCCTCATCGTCGTAATCATGCAGCAGGGTCTCGATCCGTGCGCCGAGCGATTCATGATCCGCAAGGCAGTCGCTCAGCAGTTTATGCATCGACGCATCATGCACGTTGTCGAGCACGTCACGGATGGAATCGACGCCCATGCGCACGCCGGAATCGCATTCGCGCAGAAGCTTAATGGTATCTTGTTCGATCATAGTACGACCTCCCGTATGGTTTACATACAGTTTGCCGTATTATCTCCCAGATTATTCATTCGGGTTTTTCTCAAACCGGTAGATATCCTGCGACTCGATGTCGATCGACGGCAGAATCAGCGGCGCAATGCCGGAGTTCGCAGTCAGCGTCGTGACAAGCGCGCGCGCATACGGAAACAGCTCCTTGAAAGACTGCACGTGCACTTTCTCTTTCTGCGCGTTGTCCTCGAAGGCGAAAAAGCCGTCCATCACAAGCGTGATGCTGAATTTGTCGGGATTGTTTTTGTCCTCAACGGTGATGTTGAACGTGCCGCGGCAGGTGTTATTTGCCGCATAGCTGACGTTGTACGAATACCGGTTACCCAGCTCGACGCGCCCACCCTCCAGCTTGCTGACAAACCGAAGTTCGTTCACTTTGTATCCTTTTAATGTAACAAGCATCATGACACTCCTTTGATTTCTTCTTTTTCATTTTACCATACTTGGAAAGCGACCGCAAGATTTTTTTGCAGACCTTGCGTGTCAAGACGACAACAAAGCGCGCTGCCTTCTCTTCTTTTTGCACGAACCACTCCTCGTGATAGTAGCCATAAATCAGAAGCCCGCTCAATAATGCAAAAATAATTGTTTCCATTTTCGTCACTCCTTTCGTTTACAGCTACAGTATACCGTGCCGACTGTACGATAAAAAGGACAACAAAAAAGCCCGACAGACGTAAAAGTCTGTCGGTTCGGAATCACGGATGCCTCAGCGTTCCTCGCGGAAATACGCAAGTCCGAGCGCCGCAGGCGGCTGGTTCTCGCGTTTCTTATGGATACTGGAGATGATCAGCACAAGGATCGTGACAAGGTAAGGGATCGCTTCCAGCAATGCACTTTGCGCGCTGGTCATGCGCACGCCGAAAACGCCGATATAGTTGTAGAGCCAATAACACAGGCCGAACAGGAACGAACCCCAGATCAGATTCAACGGACGCCAGATGGCGAAGATGACCAGAGCCACGGCAAGCCAGCCGAGCGCCTGAATGCCGCCGGCCGCGCCGGTCGACCATCCGCCGTAGTTGTAGTCCAGGATGTAATACGCGCCGCCCAGACCCGCGATACCAGCGCCGACGGAAGTGGCGAGATACTTATACTTCGTCACGCTGATGCCGGCTGCGTCCGCCGTGGCGGGATTCTCGCCGACCGCGCGAAGATTCAGTCCAGCACGAGTTCTCTTGAGAAAAACGGACATAGCGATGGCTATGACGATCGCAACGTACAGCATAAAGCCGTGGCCGAAGAACACCTCTTCGATAACCGTCGCAACCTTGCCGGAGCCAAGCTCGACGGGCATGCTCTTGGTAAACAGCTTGTTCGCGAAAACGGCCTTAACGGTCACGACACCGCTCGGAATGATGAACATACCGAAGAACTTTGCGAGACCGGAGCCGAAGATCGTCATAGCGAGACCGGTCACGTTCTGATTGGCGCGCAATGTCGTTGTCAGCAGGCAGAACAGCGTACCGGCCAGTGCAGAGATGACGAACGCGCAAACGAGCGCGATCGCGATCGAAAGAAACGCGTTGGGATTGTCGGTGTTCATCTCGTACAGATACGTACAACCGAAACCGAACGCGCCGCCGATACACATAATGCCGGGAGTACCGAGGTTCATATTGCCGGACTTTTCCGTCAGCGTCTCACCCATCGCGCCGAACATGATGACGACGCCGAATAAAATGGCGCGCGTTATCCAGGAAAGAATCGTACTAAGCATCGGAATCACGCACCTCCGTCTTTTCTTTTTCTTTCGATCGAGTCTTGGCGCGGAACACAAGACGGTAGTTCATAAAGAACGCGCCGCCGATGATGCAGAACAGCACAATGCCGATCATGACGTTGCCGGCGCCGACGGCAAATGCGGGGAAGCTGTTTCCGAGCTGACCGGTGCCCTTTTCAAGGAATTGGATCAGCAGCGCGATCAGGATCATGCCGAGCGTGTTGAAGTTTGCAAGCCACGCCACGATGATCGCCGTGAAGCCGTAGCCGCTCGTAACGGTGTGGACGGCCTCTGCGGAATACGCGATCGAATGGTTCTGCGCCGCAACGGTCAGACCGCCGCACAGGCCGCAGATCGCACCGGAGATCGCCATAGTGCGGATGATGACCTTGCGCACGTTGATCCCGGCATACCGCGCCGTATTGGCTGAGTCGCCGACGACGGCGATCTCATAACCCTGTTTCGTTTTCTTGAGATAGAAGTACATCAGGATCGCCAGAACGATGAAAATCACGATATTCCAGCCGTAACTGTGATCAAACAGCGACGGGAACCACGTCTCCTTCGGGAAGGTCGGCAAAGCAGAGAGCTTGCCCTTCCACATGTTGTAGAAATAGTCCATGATCTTCATGGCGACGTAGTTCATCATCAGCGTGAAGAGCGTTTCATTCGTGCCCCAATACGCTTTGAAAACGGCCGGAATGACACCCCAGATCGCGCCGCAGATCACACAGACAACGAGCATCAGCACGAGCATGAGCGGCTTCGGAAGATCGCCGAAATCATGCATGATGATCGCCGTCGCCAAACCGCCCATAACGATCTGGCCTTCGGCGCCGATGTTCCAGAATTTCATTTTGAAAGCGGGCGCAAGCGCGACGGAGACGCACAGCAGTTTCGCGGCGTAGATTGCGGTATCCCACATCATAATACGCATACTGCGCGCGTTGCCGGGAATACCGAACGTCCCGTTCCACATCTGCGAAAAAGCGTTGCCGAGCGACACTTCTCCGCGTCCGACGATCAGGATATATATACTGCAGATCAGCAGTGCGACAGCCAAGGAAGCCGCACGCACGCCGATCGAAAGCGCCGGAGAAGGCAGACCCCTCTTCGCGATGCGAACGAACGGTTCTTTGACCGCGTGCTTTCCGGAATCAGTCATGCTGAGCCTCCTTTCTGAGATTGGTCATGAGCATACCAACCTCGGCTTTGGTTGTGGAACGGGCATCGACGATGCCGTTCATTTTGCCGCCGCACAGCACAAGGATTCTGTCGGAAATCTCCAGCAGCACATCCAGATCCTCGCCGACGTATACGACCGCAACGCCCTTTTGCTTCTGCTCGTTCAAGAGGCGGTAAATCGTGTACGAAGTGTTGATGTCCAGACCGCGAACCGCATACGCCGTCATCAGCACTGTCGGCGAAGCGGCGATCTCACGGCCGACGAGCACCTTCTGCACGTTTCCGCCGGACAGCGCGCGCACCGGGGTATCGATGCCGGGAGTCACAACGCCGAGTTCATCCTTAATGCGCTGCGCCAGTTTGCGCGGCTTTTTCTTTTCTGCAAAAATCGAATTGCTCTCGTTATAGTAACGCAGCATCATGTTTTCGGTCATGCCCATGGAGCCGACCAGACCCATACCCAAACGGTCCTCGGGAACAAACGAAAGCGCCACGCCGAGGTCGCGGATCTTTCGCGGCGACTTGCCGACAAGCTCGGTCGTCTTTTTGTTTTCCGGCGAATAGTAGAGGATGCTGCCGCCGGATTCGACGCTCTGCAGTCCGGCGATCGACTCGAGCAGTTCCTTCTGCCCGCAGCCGGAAATGCCGGCGACGCCGAGGATCTCGCCGCTGTTGATCGTGAACGAAATATCGTCAAGCACGGTCACGCCCTCGTTGTTTTTGCACGTCAGGCCGCGAACCACGATGCGCGGTTCGGGATCGATCGGTTCAGGACGGTCGATGTTAAGCTCGACCTTCTGGCCGACCATCATCTCCGTCAGCGACAGTTCGGTCGCGTCTTTCGTGTCGACCGTGCCGATGTGTTCGCCCTTGCGCAAGATCGAGACGCGGTCGGAGATCTCCAGAACCTCGTGCAGCTTATGCGTAATGATGATGACGGACTTGCCGTCCTCGCGCATATTGCGGATGACCTGAAACAGTTTTTCCGCCTCTTGCGGCGTCAGAACGGCCGTCGGTTCATCGAGGATCAGGAATTCCGCGCCGCGGTACAGCACCTTGACGATCTCAAGCGTCTGCTTCTGCGAAACGGTCATGTCGTAGACCTTCTGGTTCACATCCAGGTCGAATCCGTACCGTTCGCAGATCTCGTTCATCTTCGCCGCGACGGCTTTGAGATTATACTTTTCCCTGGCATCCATGGCAAGCGCGACGTTTTCCACCGCGCTAAACAGTTCCACGAGCTTGAAATGCTGGTGGATCATGCCGATGCCATGGTCGAACGCATCCTTGGGCGAACGAATGGACACCGGTTCGCCGCCGACGAGGATCTCACCGGAATCAGGAAAATAGATACCGGAAAGCATGTTC
>CADAGA010000134.1 GCA_902787275.1 Oscillospiraceae bacterium
CCCGACATCATGCGCATGACGTCGCACACGCTCAAGGACGGCCTTGACGCGCTCGGGATGCCGAAAAAGGCACAGGACATTTTCAACACGTACTGGTGCTACATGGGCGTGCCCGCGTCCCAGTTTGACTTCATGTACTATATGTGCATGCTGCACGGCTACGTCAAGAACGGCGCCGGCATGCCGCTGCGCAGAAGCCACGAGATGAGTCTTGCGATCGACAAGGTCATCCGTGACTACGGCGGCGATATCTGGTACAATTCCGAAGTGACCAAGATCATCATGAAGGGCGGCAAGCCTGCCGGCGTGGTGATCAACGGTGAAAAGGAAGTCTACGGCAAACGCTTCATCTGCAACGGAATGCCCAACTTCGTCTGGAACGATCTGTTCGATCTCAAGGACATCCCGAAGAAGCAGCTGCAGATGACCAACGCGCGCAAGATCGCCGTGAGCCTGACGACGGTTTATCTCGGCGTCAACAAGACGCCCGAGGAGCTCGGCATCAAGGACTACTCCATCTTTATCGCGCCCGATACCGATTCCGATACGCAGTACGAGATCTGCAAACAGTACGGCAGCGGCTACTGCATCATCAACTGCATGAACAATGCGATCCCGAACTGCTCGCCCGAAGGCACGAGCATCCTGTTCCTGACGTCGATGACGTTTGACGACGTCATGCAGGGCGTGGAGCCGCAGGACTACAAGAAGTTCAAGACCAAGGTCGCCAAGGATATGATCGAGACGTGCGAAAAGGCGCTGAACATCTCCATCCAGCCGTACATCGAGGAGATCGAGATCGCGCTGCCGCCGACGTTCTCGCGCTACCTGAACACCCCGCACGGCACGCCGTACGGCTACATGCTCCAGAAGTGGGACAGCATGATCCCGCGTACCATCCAGTATATGAAGGATCAGCCGTTTGACAACTTCCTGTTCTGCGGCGCATCGCAGGAACGCGGCGACGGCTACGGCTGCGCGTACCACACCGGTGAGAAGGCGGCCAAACTGACGATCAAGGCATTCAAGGAGGGCAAGTAAGATGGCAAGTTCGATCAAATCACTCGATTTCAAAAAGTTCCTTTCCATGCTGCCCGACCGGCAGGAGCGCTTTGAGGCGGCTCCCGCCACGCTGCCTCCCGGTTCTGACCAGGCGCGCGTGATCGCGCGTGCGCTGCATCCCGTGCGGCAGTATCTGCGCGTTGCGGCCGTGACCGAACGCGGCGCGGACTGCAAGAGCTTTGACCTCGTTCCCGATCCCGAACGCGGCACGACCGCGCTCGCGTGGTTCGGCGCGGGCAAGTATCTGACCGTGTTCGAGACGATCGAAGGCATGCGCGTGACGCGTGCGTACTCCATTTCCTCCTCGCCCAAGCAGGCGCTCGAGGGCAAATATACGCTGACCATCAAGCTGGTCGAGGGCGGTCTGATGTCCCGCTACATCCTCGACAACTGGACCGTCGGCACCCCCGTCGAGGTTTCCGCGCCGTCCGGCTCGTTCGAGTATCAGCCGCTGCGCGACGCAAAAAAGGTGATCTGTCTCGCGGGCGGCAGCGGCATCACGCCGTTCCTGTCCATGGCGGCGGCCATCGCCGACGGCGACGAGGATTTTGAAATGACGCTTCTGTACGGCAGCCGCACGTGGGACGCCATCCTGTTCCGCGACGAGCTGGCCGAGATCGAAAAGAAGACCGACAAAGTCAAGGTCATTCACGTCCTGAGTGAAAAAACGTCCGGCAGAATGCGCAAGGGCACCGAAAAGGGCTTCATCACCGCGGAGCTGATCCAGAAGTACGCGCCGACGGATGAGCCGTATTCGGTATTCCTGTGCGGTCCGCAGCAGATGTATGCGTTCGTGGACAAGGAGCTGGAAAAGCTGAATCTCGAGCGCAAGTACATCCGCCACGAGATGTTCGGCGAGTTCCACGACCCCGCGTCGCAGCCGGATTATCCGTCCGACGTGCCGGAGACGGTGCAGATCACGGTCACCATCCAGGACGAGACGAAGACCGTCACCGGTTCCACGGGCGATTCCGTGATGCAGATCCTCGAAAAGAACGGCATCGCCGTACCGGCGCGCTGCCGCAGCGGCGAATGCGGCTTCTGCCACTCGCATCTGCTCGCGGGCAAGGTGTACGTGCCGAAGAACATGGAATACCGCCGCATGGCCGACCACAAGTTCGACTGTATCCATCCCTGCTGCTCGTTCCCGCTGACCAATCTGGTGCTGAACGTTCCCGCAGCAAGATAAAGCAAATGTGAAAAGACCGCCTGCTTTCCGGCAGGCGGTCTTTTTGGGCATAAAAATGGTGGACGTTACAGGACTCGAACCTGTGACCTTCCGCACGTCAAGCGGATGCTCTCCCAGCTGAGCTAAACGTCCACGTCGCACTTCGCAAGTGCATGGATTATTATATACGATGTTCCTGAAAAATGCAAGTGTTTTTTTGAAAAAATTTTAAAAAAATGCGTTTGGCGGTATTTCTTGCGTTCCGGCGGGAGATATGCTATAATAAACAGCACGAAACGAACGAAAGGGGCGGACGCGTATGCGCAGACGACTGCTGAAAATCTTTGCGGCGATGCTGCTGGTCATCGCGGTCTGCTTCTCTGCGTTCGCCGAGGAGGAAACGGCAAAACCGGCGTACAGCGGCGACGAGCTCGTCGGCACGTACACGTTCACCGTTTACGGCTACGGACACGGCGTGGGACTGTCACAGATGGGCGCGGTGACCTACGGCGATTCTTCCGGACGCTTCAATTGGAATTACGTGCAGATCCTTTTGTATTACTATCCCGGGACGCATATGGCGTACGAGGAGGATCTGCCTGCGACGGTCGCGCGCGGAGGGGTGTCCTACCCGCTGCGGGAGTATCTGGCGCACACGACGATGGCGGAGATCGGCAGTTATGCGACGGCAAGCCGCCGCGAGGCGGTCAAGGCGCAGGTCGTGGCGATCTACACGTTCGTGCGGCGGCACGGCTTTTCCGTGTCCGCGGGCAGCATCGCCTACACGGGCAAAAACCCGGGCAGCCTGATCTACCAGTGCGTGGACGACGTGATGGGACAGTATCTTGCGTACAGCGACGGCAGCACGGCGACGGGGCTGTTCGCGGCGAGTTGTCCGTCCTGGACGGCATCGTCCGGCTCGACGTGGGGCGGCCGGAATTATGCGGGTCTCGACGGCGGATTGTACAGTCCCGAGACCGTCAGTGTCCGCACCGTGACGATGGATGCGTCAGACGTCATCCGGATCGCCAATACCTACAATGCGGGCAAGCCGAACGACAAGAAGATCCATCTGACCGGCGACCCGTCCGGATGGCTGGAGATCGTGGAGCACGACGGCGCTTACAGCGACAATATCGGCTATGTGACAAAGCTGCGCATCGGCGATCAGACGATGTCCGGAAACAGCTTCCGCACGCTGCTGTTCCGCGTGCAGGACGTGCCGGGACTGCGGTGTCACTGCTTCAGCCTGCGGTACGATCTGCTGCCGCGTGCCGAGGAACCGCAGACGGAAACGGAAACGCAAGCCGCACAATAAATAAAAAAAGAACGGAGCTGCAGGGTGCGTACCTTGCAGCTCCGATTTTTTGTTTACGGATTGCGTTTGTCGTAATTGCGGATGATCTTCAGCGATGTGGTTTTCGGAAATTCCTCGTCGCGCGTTTTGATGCGGCTGATGCGCTTGTAGGACGGCAGCTTGCTGTTGAGCGCATCCACGTCGCCGTGCAGATGATCTGCGGCGTCCGGTACGTTCTCCGTGTCGAGGAAGAACTCGGCGGTGATCCGCTTGTCCTCTTCGTAGACGAGCACCTCTTTGACGTAAGCGATCGTGGAGAGCTTGTCCTCCAGCTCCTCGGGCGAGACGTTCTTGCCGTTCGAGAGAATGATGAGATTCTTCTTGCGTCCGCGGAAATACAGGAAGCCGTCCGCGTCCATGTAGCCGTAGTCGCCGGTCTTGAACCAGTCGCCGTCGAACGCCTCGGCCGTAGCTTCCGGCTCGTCGTAGTAGCCGAGCATGACGTTGGAGCCGCGTACGTAGATTTCGCCAACGCCTTCCTCGTCCGGCTCATGGATCGTAACTTCACAGCAGGGCAGGGGAAGTCCCACGCTGCCGAAGCGGAAGTTGTCCAGCCGGTTGCAGGTGACGGCGGGAGAGCACTCCGTGATGCCGTAGCCGTTGACGATCTGGATGCCGAAATCGTACATGCCGCGTTCGTACTTCTCGTCCATGTACGCGCCGCCGCAGACGATCATTTCCAGATTCCCGCCGAGATTGTCGATGATGCGGCGGAAGAGCTTGCGGCGCACGTCGATGCCGTGAGAGAGCAGGAAGCGGCTGATGCGCAGACCTTTTTGCAGTTTTTCTTCCTGACCGCCCTTCTGCGCTGTTTTCCAGATGCGGTCGTAGATCGTTTCCACGACCAGCGGAACGGCAGAGAAGTTCTGCGGATGGTAAGTCCGCAGATCCTTCTGGATGTCCTTGATGCTCGTGCAGATGTAGCCCCAGTTGGTCAGAAGACAGCCCGTGAACAATGCGCCGACCCACGAGAATGTATGGTGCAGCGGTAAAAAGCCGATCGCGTGACCGCCGGTCATGACGCGCACGGCCGCCGTCGCGTCGGATGCGACGTTGTTCTGCGAGAGCATGACGCCCTTGCTTTTTCCGGTGGTGCCGGACGTGTAAACGATGAACGCCAGATCGTCGGGCAGCACCTCGTCCCTGAGGTAGTCCTCTGCGCCGTTTTCCAGCGCGTCGTGTCCTTCCTGCACGAGGGTATAGAAATCTTCGATCCGGATGTATTCCGTCAGCCGGACGTTCTCGTCCGCCTGCATCATGGCGATGGCGTCCTCATACGATTTGCTGTACACGATCGCGTCGCAGGCGCTTCGCATCATCAGCTCCGTCAGATCCTCGGCGTGCAGCTTCGGATCGAGCGGGATCGCGGTCATTTTGCCGGTGATGATCGCGTAGTACACGCCGATCCAGTAATAGCTGTTTTCCGACAGGATCGCGACCTTTTTGCCGCGCAGACCGCGCGTGTAGAGCATCTGTCCGAACCCGTGCACGTCATGGAACACCTGACCGAACGTCTTGGTCTCCACTTCGCCGTCGAAGTTTTCGAACATATACTGCTTTTTATCCTTACCGTGTTCCGCACCGTACAGCACGATCTCCTTGACCGTGTGCATTTCGGGGAACTGCGCGAACGAACGGTATTTGTTTTTCTTGCTCATATCGGCTTTATGTTTCTCCTTGTTCGGAATCGGGGAGCACGTCGCGCGGCTTTCCCTTTTCATAAGCGGAAACCACGCCGCGCGCTTCCAGCGCATCCAGCAGGCGGACGCAAAGTGCATAATCTTCCGTTTTCAGCTTGCGCTGCAGGGAAGTCGGCGAGACTTTTTTCTGTGTGCGCACGTACCGTTCGGCGGCGTCGGTCAGCTTCTCGAACAGGAACGGCAGCTCACGTCCCCTGGGGAATGCGTAAAGATACAGAATGTCCGCCGCGCTCAGATCGGCTTTTTCGAGCAGATCGGGACGGCGGCAGAGCGTGCGTTCGAGCATCTGCTGCCGCTGCCACGCGTCCACGTTTCCGTGGTGACCGGTCAGCAGGATCTCCGGTACGGCGCGGCCGTGCCAGACGGGCGGTTTGGTATACTGCGGATATTCGAGCAGCGACGCGTAGTGGCTCTCTTTCTCG
>CADAGA010000135.1 GCA_902787275.1 Oscillospiraceae bacterium
GGGCAAGCAGGGCGAGCAGCTCGCCGAAGCTCCCGCTGAGGAAGCCGCCGCGGAATAATTCCGTCCCAATACTTGAACAGGAGGAAACTAAAATGGCATTTACCGCAAAAGACGTACAGGCGCTGCGTGAACAGACGGGCGTCGGCATGATGGACTGCAAGAAGGCGCTTCAGGCGTCCGACGGCGACATGGAAAAAGCAATCGACTTCCTGCGCGAAAAGGGTCTCGCGGCTTCTCAGAAGAAGTCCGGCCGTATCGCCGCAGAAGGCGCAGTGCTTGCATATTATGACGAAGCGAACAAGGTCGGCGTGCTCGTCGAGGTCAACTCCGAGACCGACTTCGTCGCAAAGAACGAAGTGTTCAAGGCGTTCGTGCTCGATATCGCCAAGACGGTCGCCGCGGAGAACCCCGCCGACGTCGAGACGCTCAAGACGCTCAAGCTGTACGGCTCCGACCGCAGCGTGCAGGAAAACCTGCAGGACAAGATCCTCTCCATCGGTGAGAACATGAACATCCGCCGCTTCGTGCGCGTGGAAGGCAACGTCGCGACGTACGTCCACATGGGCGGCACGGTCGGCGTTCTGGTCGAATTCGACACCGACGACGCTACGGCAGCGACCGACGCGTTCAAGACCATGGGCAAGGACGTCGCGATGCAGATCGCAGCCATGAGCCCGCTGTATCTCGATCCCGCTTCCGTCCCCGCGGAAGTCGTCGAGCATGAAAAAGGCATCCTGCTTGCGCAGATGGCCGAGGACCCCAAGATGGCGAACAAGCCGGAAAAGGTCAAGGAAGGCATCATCGTCGGCAAGATCAACAAGTACTACAAGGAAGTCTGCCTTCTCGAGCAGGCGTTCGTCAAGGATGACAGCATGAACGTCGCCAAGTACGTCGAGTCTGTCGCCAAGGAGATCGGCGCCTCCATCAAGTGCACGGGCTTCACCCGCTTCGCCAAGGGCGAGGGTCTGCAGAAGAAGGAAGAAAACTTCGCGGACGAGATCGCCAAGATGGTCAACTGATTACACTTTCAAAACTGCTGTGTACCGATCCGGTGCGCGGCAGTTTTTCTTTTTGCCGCGATCGTTCCGTGCACACTCCGCTTCCTTTGACCGCGCTTCGAGCGCACCGGCTCTCTTTGACAAGTGCGACGGATTGGTTCAGCGCAGCTTTCCTGCGGACGATCTCTTTTTCTTGACAATCGAGCCGTATTCGTCTATACTATGGACGAAGCCACTCTTTTGCGTGGTGTTGGGCAATTGGAGCCCTTCAGTGCGCATAAGGTTAAAGGCTTCATTTTTATCCGATTTATCCCCTTCAACCCCTGCAGCGCATACTCCTGCGCAAGGGATTCGTGCTTGTCCTCTCTGACGGAAAAAGAATGCCTTGTTTTTTTCATTTCCCTCTTGACAACCGTGAAAACTTATGCTATAATCCGCATAACCTATTAAACATATAGGATTTGAGAAAACGAACGTCAAGGAGGACAAGACTATGCGTATCTACAAGACAGCCGACGAACTGATCGGCGGCACGCCCCTTCTGGAGCTCACCCACACCGAAGAAGCCGAGAAGCTTTCCGCGAAGATCTTCGCCAAGCTCGAATACTTCAACCCCGCCGGTTCCGTCAAGGACCGCATCGCCAAGGCGATGATCGACGACGCTGAAGCACGCGGACTGCTGAACAAGGATTCCGTCATCATCGAGCCGACCTCCGGCAATACCGGCATCGGCCTTGCATCCGTGGCTGCTGCACGCGGCTACCGCATCATCATCGTCATGCCCGAGACCATGTCCGTCGAGCGCCGCCAGCTGATGAAGGCGTACGGCGCACAGCTCGTTCTGACCGACGGCACTAAGGGCATGAAGGGCGCGATCGCCAAGGCCGAGGAGCTGGCCGCCGAGACGCCGAACAGCTTCATCCCCGGCCAGTTCGTCAACCCTGCAAACCCGCAGGCGCACCGCGCCACGACCGGTCCCGAGATCTGGGCGGACACGGACGGCAAGGTGGATATCTTCGTCGCGGGCGTCGGCACGGGCGGCACGCTGACGGGCGTCGGCGAATACCTCAAGGCGCAGAATCCCGACGTGAAAGTCGTTGCGGTCGAACCGGCGACCTCCGCTGTCCTGTCCACGGGCGTCGCAGGCGCGCATAAGATCCAGGGCATCGGCGCCGGCTTCGTGCCGGACGTGCTGAACACGGGCGTTTACGACGAGATCCTTCCCGTGTCCAACGAGGACGCGTTTGCCGCGGGCAAACTGATCGGCAAGCGCGAGGGCGTGCTGGTCGGCATTTCGTCCGGCGCTGCTGCTTTTGCGGCGATCACGCTCGCCAAGCGTCCGGAGAATGCGGGCAAGAACATCGTCGTCCTGCTGCCTGACACGGGCGACCGCTATCTGTCGACGCCGCTGTTTGCGGACTGAAAGGCAAAACGATGATCTACGCTGACAATGCCGCGACCACGAAAACGAGCCGCACCGCCATCGACGCGATGCTGCCGTATTTCGACACGGTCTGGGGCAATCCATCCGGCCTGTACGCCTTCGCGCAGCAGGCCAAAGAAGCGCTCGAGGATGCGCGTGCACGCGTCGCGCGATGTCTCGGCTGCGACGCACGTGAGGTGACCTTCACGTCCGGCGGAAGCGAAAGCGACAATCAGGCGATCCTGTCCGCCGCCAAAGCCGGCGCTGCAAAAGGCAAAAAGCATATCATTTCCACGGCGTTCGAGCATCACGCCGTGCTGCATACGCTGAAAAAGCTGGAATCCGAAGGGTTCGAGGTGACGCTGCTGGACGTGCACGAGAACGGTCTCGTCACGCCGCAGCAGGTTGCCGATGCGATCCGCGGCGACACGGCGCTCGTCACGGTCATGTACGCGAACAACGAGATCGGCACTGTGCAGCCCATCCGCGAGATCGGCAAGGTCTGCCGCGAAAAGGGCGTACCGTTCCACACGGACGCGGTGCAGGCCGTCGGGCATATCCCCGTAAACGTGCGGGAGGACAACGTCGATTATCTGTCCCTTTCGGCGCACAAGTTCCACGGCCCCCGCGGCGTCGGCGTGCTCGTCGCTCGTAAAGGTATGCGCCTTTACAATCTGATCGAGGGCGGTGCGCAGGAGCGCGGCAAACGCGCCGGCACCGAGAATCTGCCTGCGATCATGGGCATGACCGCCGCGCTCGAGGAAGCCGTGCGGAATCTGGACGCAAACGCCGCGAAAGTCGGTGCGATGCGCGACCGACTGATCGAGGGGCTGTCCGCAATCCCCCACTGCGTCCTCAACGGCGACGCAGCGAAGCGCCTTCCCGGCAACGTCAACTTCTGCTTTGAGGGCATCGAGGGCGAATCGCTCCTGCTGCTTCTGGACGACAAAGGCGTTGCAGCCTCGTCCGGCTCGGCGTGCACGTCCGGCTCGCTCGACCCGAGCCACGTGCTGCTTGCGATCGGCCGTCCGCACGAGATCGCGCACGGCTCGCTGCGGCTGACGCTGTGCGAAGAGAACACACCGGAAGAAGTCGAAACGATCATCGAAGCTGTGCGCGACGTCGTCTCTTATCTGCGCTCCATTTCCCCCGTCTGGCGCGACCTTGTGAGCGGCAAAACGCCCTTCGTGATCCCGTGAGGTGAATTATGGCATTATACAGTGAAAAAGTGATGGATCATTTCCGCAATCCGCGCAACGTCGGCGTGATCGAGGACGCCGACGGCGTCGGAGAGGTCGGCAACGCCAAATGCGGCGACATCATGAAAATCTATCTGAAGATCGCTGACGGCGTCATCACGGACGTCAAATTCGAGACGTTCGGCTGCGGCAGCGCGATCGCCTCCAGCTCGATGGCGACGGAGATGATCAAGGGCAAGCCCCTTTCCGAAGCGCTGACGCTCACGAACAAAGCCGTCACAGAGGCGCTGGACGGACTTCCCGCGCACAAGCTGCACTGTTCCGTCCTCGCCGAGGAAGCGATCAAGGCCGCTGTCAAGGACTACTACGACCGCAACGGCATTGAATACGACCCGAAGCAGTTCCCCGACTGCGGGAGCTGCGCGCACTGCTGCGTATGAATGAACTGATCGGAAAACTGCAAACGGAGCGGAACCTGTCCGACTCCGAGCTGCTGACTGTGCTCAGAACCGACGCGTTTGACGACGCGCTGTCTGCCGCCGCGGATGCGGTGCGCCGGCGCGTTTACGGAAACGCCGTGTTCGTGCGCGGTCTGATCGAGTTTACGAACTACTGCAAAAACGACTGCTATTACTGCGGCATCCGCTGCAGCAGCCGTTCGGTGCAGCGCTACCGGCTGGACAAGGACACGATCCTCGCCTGCTGCGACGAAGGGTACGCGCTCGGCTACCGCACGTTTGTCCTGCAGGGCGGCGAGGACCCGTACTTCACGGACGAGCGCGTCTGCGCGATCGTTTCTGCCATCCGCGAACGCTTTCCGGACTGCGCGATCACGCTGTCGATCGGTGAAAAAACGCGCGACAGCTACCGCGCTTTCTTCGATGCGGGCGCGAACCGGTATCTTCTGCGGCACGAGACGGCCGATCCGGCACACTACGCCGCGCTGCATCCTGCTGCCCTCTCGGCGGAGAACCGCAAGCGCTGTCTGTTCGATCTCAAGGAGATCGGCTATCAGGTCGGCAGCGGCTTTATGGTCGGCTCGCCGTTCCAGACGGCGGAAAACCTCGTCAGCGATCTGCGCTTCCTGCAGGAACTTGACCCCGACATGATCGGCATCGGACCCTTTATCCCGGCGGAAAACACGCCGTTCGCGGACAAAACGGCCGGCTCGCTCACGCTGACGCTGCGCCTGCTTTCGATCCTGCGTCTTATGTTCCCGCACGTTCTGCTGCCCGCGACGACCGCACTCGGCACGATCGCGCCGGACGGACGCGAGCGCGGACTTCGCGCGGGCGCCAACGTCGTCATGCCGAACCTCTCGCCCGCGGACGTGCGTGAAAAATACGCGCTGTACGAGGGCAAGATCTGCACCGGCGAAGAGTCCGCGCAGTGCCGCGCCTGTCTTGAAACACGTGTGCGCGCCGCAGGCTATGAGATCGTGACGGACGTCGGCAACGTCCGGAGGGTGTAGCGTACGCCTTTTAAAAAAAATTGAAAAAATTTTAAAAAAAGGGTTGACAACCATCTAACACGGTGCTATACTGTGCAAAACCGATGAGGAAGAGTAAGTAGGTTTTGTCCCCGTTCTCAAAGAGAGCCGCGGCCGGTGGAATCGCGGCAGAACGCACAGATTCCGAATGGACTTCCGAGGGCAAACGGAAATGAAGGGTTCCCCTTTCAGAGTATGTGCGCCGGAGCTGGACTCTCCGTTACCAAACGTCAGCGTATGATGGTACGCGTTAAGCGGGCGCGAGCAGCGTCAAGCCGGGTGGCACCGCAGGATACGTTCAATCCTGTCCCAGCAAACAGAAAGTTTGTTGGGGCAGTTTTTTTATTGAAGAAATTTTTTTTGAAAGGATGGCAGAACCATGGAAAAGATCCCGTACAAAATTTATCTGAATGAAAGCGAGATGCCGACCGCATGGTACAACGTGCGTTCCGACATGAAGAACAAACCCGCTCCCCTTCTCAATCCCGGTACGCATCAGCCGATGACGGCCGAGGAGCTCGCGCCCGTGTTCTGCGAGGAGCTCGTCGCGCAGGAGCTCGACAACGACACCCCGTACAT